>JACPBU010000142.1 GCA_016180165.1 Candidatus Woesearchaeota archaeon
GCCCTGAACTCTTCATCTGAGCGGTAGCGTTTTGCATCGTCAGAAGTCGTATGGTCGCAGAGCCTATAGGTGTAAGCCTCAATAAATGTCGGGCCTTCACCTCTTCTTGCCCTTGCAATAGCTTCCTGGACTGCGACATAGACTGCAAAGACATCGTTGCCATCTACCCTGATGCAGGGCATGCCGTAGGCAATCCCTTTCTGGGCAAATGTCTCCGAAGCAGTCTGCTTTTTTGTCGGAGTGGAAATCGCATACTGATTGTTCTGGCAGATGAAGACGCAGGGGACTTTGAAAACGCCGGCAAAATTCATCGACTCGTGGAAATCCCCTTCTGAGGTTGTCCCGTCGCCGAGAAAGCAGGCAACAACCCTGTTTTTCTTTTTGAGCTTCATGCCCAGCGCAACACCGACCGCATGGGGCATATGCGTCGCAATCGGGATATTGAACGGAAACACCCGGTAGTTGAAATCAGCGGAATTTCCCCTCTCATCGCCGGAAAAGTTCATGAATACATATTTCAGCGGAACTCCCCTCCAAATCAGGGCAGCCCATTCACGGTAGGACGGAAAGATGATGTCGTCAAGGTTCATGCATGCGACAGCGCCGACAGAGCATGCCTCCTGGCCTTTGCCCTGGGGAATTGTCCCTATCCTTCCCTGGCGCTGGAGGGAGAGCATCTTTTCATCAAACTTTCTTGAATAGAGCATAGTCTTGAGCATCTTCAGTATCATCGCCTGGGAGATCTGCGGCATCAGATGCTCGTCAATCTCACCGTTCTCGTCCATGACCTGGAGATATTCGATGGGAAAGTTTGCGATTTTTGTCCTTGCCATTTTAATGGTCTCCTGTTGGAATAATTGGATTATCCGTTTGGCATTATAAGCCAATATCAAATCTAAGCCGTTAAGTATATATCGGAACTTTGCCTATATTTTTTTATCCGTATCTATTTTAGGCACCTATCAATACTTTGTTTATCTCTCCTTGATATATCACTCATTAATTCATCACTGGTTTATCCATCCTAAATTTATCCCTCCTTAATTTATCCATCCTTAATTTATCTATCTCCATTTTATCCATCTCTATTTTCCTTTTTCCGAGGATATGTTTGACGAAAAGCTCTCCGGCTTTATAAGAGCTCCTGACCATCGGCCCGGCTGCAACAAAGGAAAAACCCATGCTTTCGCCGATATGCCTATAATTATCAAACTTGACAGGGGTTATAAATTCTTTTACCGGGAGATGCCAATCGCTTGGCCGGAGGTATTGGCCGAGAGTGAGGATTTCCACATTGACCGCCCTCAGGCCTTTCATCGCCTGGATGACCTCTTCCTCAGTTTCCCCTAAGCCGAGCATAATGGAGGATTTTGTTATAATTCCGGGGCTTGCCTTTTTGATGTAATCAAGGACAGCCAGTGATTGGAAGTAATTCGCCCTTCCGTCCCTTGCTTTTTTCTGGAGCCGCTCTACCGTCTCAATGTTATGGGCAATGACATCTGGCTTTGCATCAATGACATTCTGTATCAGATGAGTATCACCCCTGAAGTCAGGTATCAGCACCTCAACAAGCATTTCTGGGTTATCCTGCTTTATTGCAATTATACAATTTGCAAAATGCATGCTTCCCTGATCCCTGAGGTCGTCCCGGTCAACGGAAGTTATGACGATATAATCAAAAATACCCATCTCCTGTAATGCGCTGACGAGCTTTTTCGGCTCTTCGGGATCCAAGGGCTGGCCCTGCCTTGCTGTTTTGACATTGCAGAACCTGCAGCCCCGTGTGCAGGTATCGCCCATCACCATAAAAGTTGCAGTCCCGCCAGACCAGCACTCGCTCAGGTTCGGGCAGTGCCCTTCTGCGCAGATAGTATGCAGCCCATATTTTTTGATAGTCTGCCTGACCGACAGGAATTTCTCTTTAGGTGGCCGGATAGTGAGCCATTGCGGCTTTAGTGAATTTCCATCGTAGAATAATCTTTCTGGCTCCAAAAATCCATTATCCTGCCGATTCTTGATATCTTTAACTAAGACAAGCGATTCCCCCATGTGCTCCATATATGAACAGGAAAAGACGAAGTTTTTAAGGTTTTCTGTCGTGGGGATTGGTGTCGGAAAAGATGTCCTTTACCATCAATCAAATGTATTACACAGGGTTTACTCCTTTATAATCTCAATAGCCCAAATCTCTTATAATTGAACGACAATACAGGGGGAGATACCTTTTAAAATCCTCCTGCAATCCCCCCCTTATGAAACGGCTGCTATTATTATGCTGCCTTGCTGCATCTGGCTGCTCCATTGAAGCTGTCAGGCTGAAGGGTTACGCTTACGTGAATGAAAAGGATGGCGTGGATGAAAAGGATGAGCTGATAGAGAACTCCTCAACAAGGTCACACCGCCTTATGCTAATCCGGGCATTAGACGAGATTGCGGCATCAGAAACTCTTGACACCAATTTTGCCGGAAATCTTGGCACTATCCAATACCGGCTTTTCTTTGCAACAGGCGATTTGGGGGGGAAGTATCATCCCGGGGAGAATCACGTTCAGGTCAATGCCAGCCCCTTTCGCGCCATCGGATCAAGATTTTCCGCCGATGAATTCTTAGAAGGCCAATACATGATGGAAGGCATCATATCCCACGAGCTTGCGCATTCTTTTTGGGAGAAGAAACTCCCAATCTTCAGCCAATTTGAATTCAGGAAAATTGTTAAGGAATATTACGGGGCACATCTCAGGCTGAAAGAAACTTTGGGCAAGGCATACCCGTCGGATAGGCTTATGGAAGAGATTTGCCTGACAAAAAGCGAAGCACAAAGCCTCAGGAATTTCTTCAGCTTTGAAGATTTTTACAAAAAATATTATGGGGAGAAGTTTGAAAGCTATTTTCTCGGCACAGAGGCTTTTGCTAAATTATTCGAACTAGAGGTGGCCGGAAAGATGGCTGCCAGCAGGGTATTGCAGAAAGCCAGCAGCGGCACTCTTGATTGCCTGACAGCAGAAATCTGCGCCCTCAAGATGATTAATCTTGACTTAATCCCCCAGAACCTGCGCAGATTTTTCCCGGGGCTTCTGAATGAGAGGTATTTTTTAGGGATGGGAGATATGTCATATTGATGGTTATATTGATGGTTATATTTATGTTTGTATTGACGGTTAAATAACTAACTTTAAAGGAAGGGTTGTTTCCCAACAAAAGGCCGTATTTAACCAATCGCCCTAACAAAACATTGCTGCAATCTCTGAAATTAATTGTTTTTGATCCCTAGAGATGGTTAGGGCCTTCTCTCTGGCTATTTTCTTGGCTCTCAATTGCAGAAATTTAAAACTTACTTTATTGCCTTGTTCCTTTAATTCATGAACAATATTATTGAAGTGCTGCATCAGCCCAACTTTGTCTTGGGTCAAATAATCAAAAGTACCTGGGTCTGGAGTGCCAATTCCTTCTTCAATGACAGCACATACACTCCCAAGCACTCCGCCCAAAATTTTGGCCCGATTAATTATTGGCTGATAAGCAGATCTTTTAATATTTTCCCAAGCCGTGTTAAGGGTGCGATTGACAAGGTTTGAGACATAATTGTTGGATGCTTTTTCTTCACACAAAAATTCTTTTGTTACTTCTTTATGGCTGTTGTAGAATGCCCTTTGGAATTCATCCCATGCCTGTTTTTTCGCCTTTTTTTCTTCTGCCTCAAAATAGCTTAAAAATACATCTTTAGCTGCTTCTGTTTCACCACCAGTCACCATACTTCCAGCCTCCATTAATGTTTATATCCCTTCTTTCGCAAAGGGGCATATAAACATTTCGCTTTTCTGCTCTTTATTGACCTTGGGCGTTAACCGTTGCAAAACTTTGTTATAGCAAATCACTTTAATAATCGTAACTTTGTTTACAGCGAAAAGTGATTTGCTTATCCCAGAGGGATACAAAAAATTCCAAAGCAATTTTTTCGTATCAGGAAATAACCTTACAATCATTTAAAAACATACGAAAATTAAGGTTATTTCCTATAAATTCCAATTTGTTCCTTTGATACTCGTGTCAAATAACCCGCGCCATGAGCATAACCTAAACTACTGCGGGCTAAAGCCCGCAGGGTTCCTGCCTAACTAAACTACTGCGGGCTAAAGCCCGCAGGGTTCCTGCCTAACTGAATTCTGTTATCCTCTTTTGGTTTCTCAAAGCGGTGTATTCTTCATACGTATGT
>JACPBU010000143.1 GCA_016180165.1 Candidatus Woesearchaeota archaeon
CGGGATAACTGGACGTTTTCAGTTGTTCCCAGCGACGGCATCGAGAACGGAGAGGAGAGATTTGCTGCCCAGGTTACCATCGCAAATTCTCCCCCAGGAGCGTCAGAAGTTTCCGTCAGCCCGGCAAAACCGTTCACAACCAACACCCTGAATGCAGTCTATACCTATTCTGATGAAGATTTGGATCCACAGGGAAAATCAGAGATAAAATGGTATAAGAACAGTGCTGAGCAAAGCTCACTGAGGAACAAGACGGCAATTTCTTCGTCCTTTACTGCAAAGAACCAGTATTGGCATTTCACTGTCAGGCCCTTTGACGGAACAAGCCTTGGGCAGATGCTGACTTCAGCAAAAGTCAAGATACAAAATTCAGCGCCGACTGCCAGCAGCGTAGTGGTTTCGCCCTCAATACCAAAAGCAGGAAACCCACTGACTGCAAAATACACGTTTAAGGATGCTGACAACGACAAAGAGAAGACTTCACTCATCAAGTGGTATAAGAATGGAAAATACCAAAGCTCGCTCAAAAACAAAAAAACGGTTTCCGGGTCATTAGTCAAAAAGGGGGATAAGTGGTATTTTTCTGTCCAGCCTTATGATGGGGCCAGTTATGGGACGCTGAAAAAGGCCTCTCAGGTGACGGTGAAATGAATGCATCAAGGGGTTTGAATGCAGATGCAGTGCTCCTCTCAGTAAAGATTTCTTTTATAGCCCTCATCCTCGTTTTGGCTGCATGTGACCTGGATAAGAGCGGTAAGACTGCTGCTTCAAAGAAACAGGCCAAGGCAGGAAAGGGCGGCCTTTCTGAAAAAGAAACTTCCGGGACAGGCACAAATAAAGCAGGTTCCAAAAAGGCAATCCAACAGACGAACAAGAAATCCAGCCCGGCAAAAACGGATAATTTCCAATCAAAAAATACTGGGGCGGGAAAAGGGGTTGCAGCTCCTGCAAACCTGAAAACTTCACAGGCAATATCATCTAAGACTGAATTTCAGGGATCTACCATCACCTCAGCAAGCAGATCCTCAGGCGGAGGCAGGAGCAGTAAAAATACAAAAGGAAAATCCTCTTCATCAATCTCAAACGGAGTTTCGAGCCCATACATCGATATCCCTGACTTTACCATCGCTATGGAGTCAGGGCTTAACAACAATCTTGTGGATCTATACCAGTTTGCCTCGGATGCAGAAACGGCTGACAGTTCCCTGGCTTTTTCCCTTGCAGGCGAATCACGGGAAGACATCGTTGACTGCTATATCGATTTTGGTAGGTACCTTGATTGCCTTCCCGGACAGGGAAAGTCAGGAGCCAGCCTGGCCACCATAATCGTGTCTGACGGTTCATCAAGCTCTCTTGACACTTTTTTCATCAATGTTATAGATACTAGTAAGGAAAGCCTTTCAAGTTCACCTTCTGTCCAGCCTTTGAATAGCCCTCCTGTTTCACCCGGGACACCAGCCTTAAACCAGGCTCCCGTCATCGGAATCATCGCCAACCAACAAGCTACCGTCGGGCAGGTATTTTCCCTTATGGCGGGCGCTTCCGATGCTGATGGTGATCCGTTAAGCTATGCAGACTCAAGCCCTTTTTTTTCGATAGGGCAGAATGGGGCAATCAGCTTTATCCCTGTGAGCGGCCAGGAAGGGAGCTATTCCGTCGTCCTAACTGTGTCTGATGGGAAATCATCTGCGTTTAGGACATTTCAGTTAACCATCGCTTCTGCTTCCTTTTCTATTCCCCCTCCGGTGGATGAAACTCCGCAGCCAAACCCCCAACCAAACCCGCAGCCGAATCCCCAACCAACGCCGAATCCACAGCCTTCAAACAATGCGCCAGTGATGCAAAGCATCAGCTCAAAACAAGGGGTTACCGGGCAGCTTTTTTCCTTCCAGGTGGCTGCATCTGATCCTGATGGAGATGCGCTGGCCTATTCAGATAATACTCCACTTTTCAACATCAACCCCTCCTCGGGGTTAATCTCCTTTATACCGTCGGGTGGGCAGCAGGGAACCTATACTATCACGGTGACTGCATCTGATGGGCAGCTTAGTGCATCAAAGAGTTTTGTGCTGATTCTTTCCGAGCCACCTCCTTCTCCGCCAGATTCGATTGAGCAGAACAATGCACCCCTCATATCGGCAATCCCGACCCAATTGGGGCAAGCAGGCTCGCATTTTGAGCTTGATATCATCGCTTCTGACGCTGATGGAGACTCCCTTGTATATTCGGATAACAGCCCGCTCTTTGAGATACATCCGACTACCGGCGTCATCAGTTTCATTCCTTCTGAGAGCCAGATTGGGAGCTATCTCATAACCATAACTGTCTCTGATGGTGAAGCGTCCGTTTCAAGAGCTTTTGGGCTTTTTATCGTCGAGGCTGAAACGCCGCCCGAGCCTCCAGGGGGCTCAACGGCAACAAGCCCTTTTGATGAGCCACAGGCAACAAACAGCTGGACAAGCTTTTACGGAGAGCTGACTATCGGCGGCTCGCCTGGTGAAGCAGGCGATGAGATTGGAGCATTTGACAGCCTTGGAAACCTGGCTGGAAAATTCATCGTCAACCAGGAAGGGAAGTATGGCTTTCTGCATGTGTATGGGGACGATGGGGGAACACCTGAAGATGAAGGGGCCATAGCAAACGAGCAAATAACTTTTAAGGCATGGGATGAAAGCGGCAACGTTGTTTATACTTCTTCAACCCATGGGACATGGACCGGAGATAAAGAAAGGGTGAACATCGATCTGGAGCTGGGGTAGGGCAGGATAACGGAAAAATGACTGAACCTCTTGCAAAAGCTTTTGAAGAATTGAAGGAAGAGGAAGCGCTGAAGAAAAGGAAGAAGAAGCCTGCCTTGGAGATTCCCAAGGAAAAAAGATTGATGTATTATTCTGGGTGGCATGAGGATGATGAACCTGTGGATAAATCCAAAATAGTGGGGAGACAGAATGAGTTGCCTATACTCGTGGACAAAAATAAATGAGCAATAGTTGTCCACTTGTACCCCCCTGAGGGGTAAGCAAAGGACAATTATATAATGCCCAAAATATTGTGTCCTTTGCTATAATCCCTGAGTTGGCTGCAACCCCTCCGATTGTTATGATACTCTCTTTATCACTTTCTTTTCTTCATCAACTTCAAACATCTTCCCAAGAAACTGCTCGCATACATAGATATTAGTGAGGGTATGAGCGGTGATCTCTGATGTCTTGAGAGAGCCTCCGAACAAAGCAAGATACGGGATGAGCATGTCGGCTAAGTGCTTGTCGCAGGGAGCCTGGCTCTGCATCTCTTTTAGGAGGCCTTGGGCTGCTTCACTGCCAACATCTTCTGAACGTTTCCCTCTTGCTCCCAGGCTGTCAGCCCCAAGAATGATCGGATGGGAAAAATCAAGCTCGTCTTTTTTCGGGGAATAGAGCGCCCAGACTGATATGCCTGAGGCTATCGATAGGGCATCAACATACTCGATGCGGAGCTGGACAGGAACATTGGATCTTGAAAGCAGCAGCTTCGCTTCACGTGCCTGGCGCTCTGCCACTTCTGCACCCTGAAGATCTTTGGTGGCAAAAGATACCCCCTTGATCGATAACAGATTATGCTGCTTATCTAACAATATCGGGTGTGAGCATGCAAGGAGAGCTTTCTGGAATTCAGTGAAATCCGGGAATCCATCGAGATGGAACTTTGGGACTATCTTTAAGTCAATCATTCCACCGCCTTTTGGAAAAAATCCACGCCGGATAAGCTGGAGGGAGATCTTTTCAGAAAATCCTTTGAGGTGAGGGAAGAATACATTGGTGAGATAATCCATTGTCGGACTCCACTGGACATCAGTCCCGCCGGTGAGCTTCAGGCGGACTTTTGCGTTTGCGAAAAGGGAAGGGAGCAGGACAGATTGGAGCAAAAGAGTTATTGAGCCGGCTGTCCCGATGTCAATGGATATTGTCTTTCCCTGAAGCCTGCCTGGAAAAAACTTTAAGGATTCGCTGCCCAATGCTGCCCCTTCGCTTGTTGCTCCTGACAGTTCTTCAAGGGCCTTGATGCCGTAGAGATGCTGCGCCTTCAGGCCGGGGTCTTTTCTCCCTTTCCTGATGCCAATTACCTCAAACGGCTGCTGGGTTATTGTTGAAAGCGCCAATGCTGATAGTTATCATATAAATTTTCCTCTCAAGAAGAGAAGCCATACAGCCATGAGTATAATGCCGATTGCGAGAGCCATGAAGAGCGTGAACGCAAAAAGCCTTTTGTCATTCCCAAAGCCAAAAAGGAACGGGCCGATGAGGCCGAAAAAGGAGAATTTGACATTGCGGGAAGGGCTTTTTTCTCCATCGCCATCCCCCCTTCCCATGCCACGAAACAATTGATAAATGCTTCCAATAAGGATAATAAGAACTCCTATGAAAATAACTAAAAATCCAATCGACAAAACATCAGTCTGCTTGACCATCTTTCCCCTGATGCCTAAGTCTGCATCGGCATTGCCAGGAATTCATCTTCTCTCGTTGCCCTGAAGGTGCACTGCTTCTTCCCTTCCCAATACACCCAGCAGCTCTTGCCGAACTTCTTGAATCTGATGCAGTCTTTGCAGATCTCGTTGCATTCGTCCATTAAGTATAGGATAAGAAGGGGTTTTAAATAGCTTTCTATCAGCTTTTTTTGCTTCGCAAAAAAACCTGGGAAAAATCGTCGGGCTGAAGCCCAACGGACTGAATTCGGCTGCTTTTTTTGCTTCGCAAAAAAACCTGGGAAAAATCGTCGGGCTGAAGCATAACTAATAAATCGGGAGTGTTCTTTATCAGTTTAATCAATGCTGCAGAGAATTCTTAACCTGGGTGGCAAACATTCAGTTTGAACGGCTCCCCATATCTGAATCCTAATCTACCCTCACTCGAAGTTTCAAAAAATCTGCACCGTATATTGAAGCAATCCCCCGTTGGTAAAACTTCTTCTCCTCGCCTGTCTCCGAATGGGGTAAGGATGATTAATTTCTTTCCTGAATCTCCATACAACCCCCTTAGCTTGCTATTTTCAGCAACTCCCTGGCAAAAGTCGTGGGCTGCTCTGCTGGCCATATATCCAGTTTTATCTTCATTTTGGCTTTTTAACAGCCATTCAATCCGATTTTCAAAGCCTTTCACTATAACTATCCCACTCTCTGACGGGGATGATATGACCTCTCCATGTATCTTTTCAAGAAAAAAAGCAATATCAGCCTGCTTTTCTGTGATAGGCGTTTCATACACTGGCAATGAATCACCCCCTATAGATTTTTTTGCATACATCAAAAGGGACTCGAGATTGAAGGAATGCCCCATCAGGAATCCAATGTAAAAATTGTTGGGAGTCCTCCTTAATAATTCTTTGAATCTGCTGACTGTTTCTTCGACAGGGCAATCATTACTCATGTCATACATGGCTCAAATCTTGCCCATAAAAGCCTCCTGTATCTCCGGGAGCATAGCGATGGTTGCCCCACTTTTCTCATAGGAGTCATTTCTGGCTCTTCTATCATTTCTGGCTCTTCTATCAATTCCAAAAACTATGATTTCAAGCCCTGATTCCCTATAATTTTTCAGCACGTTTGCTAAATCAGGGATGTCGGGAACACCTTGCATCCTTTCTTGATGTGATTCAATCAGATATACGACTCTTTGCATCCCTAAATTCTTGAGGGTTTCAGGGGTAGGGAAGAATAATTCTGAAACGAAATAAGGCGGATTATAATCCGACCTGTGGCAATCAATCATTGAGGCATATCCTTTTGGAGCAATCAATCTCTCTTTTGCTTCATTGTATTCCCCCGCCCAATAGTTTATTGCCTGGTGAAATCGGTCATTTGGAGGGCGAGGGATTACCCAACTGCAATCAATGCTTTTTTCAAGCAAACTATGTGCAACGCCGGGCAAATGCGCATGGCCAATCTCAACAATGATATAAGAGCCAGCAAAGCCTTCCAATTCGTTGAAAGCAAAGTCGAGTCCATCCCTAAACGACATATCTTCATCCAAAACTTCTGGCCTATCCTGCTTACTGACGGTAAAAGCCACCGGGTTAAGGTTTTCCGGCAAAGCATGAAACTTACTTTTATACGCTTCAGCAAGGCTGCCTTCTTCCATTAAAGGATGAAGCTGGTTGAATACTTTCATAATGTCTGGAATGGGAGAAGCCTATTTAAAAGTATCTATTTTTACTACTTCAAAGGGATTATAGTTA
>JACPBU010000144.1 GCA_016180165.1 Candidatus Woesearchaeota archaeon
GTCTCAATCTCAATAAAATTTTCTTTGTCATAGAAATCCCTGATCAGCTTGATGACCTTGTGCCTCAGCAGAAGATTGGACTGGAGCCCGGGCTTCCTCAGGTCGAGGTAGCGGTATTTCAGGCGCATATCCTCGTTGAGGTCTTTTCTTTCGTCAATCTCGATAGGCGGTGTGGCTGCCTTGTTGAGAATCTCCAGTTGGTCAACGATAATCTCAATTTCGCCGGTCTTCAGCTTTGGATTTTCCAGCCCATCCCCCCTTGCCCGGACTTTTCCTTTTGCCTTAAGCACATCCTCTCTCGATATATGTTCTCCAATTTTATGAGTCTCCTTGTTATGCTGCGGGTCGAGAACAATCTGGGTTAGCCCATACCTGTCTCTCAGGTCAATGAAGATAATCCCGCCATGATCCCTCCGGGACTGCACCCAGCCGCACAGAGCTGCCTCTTTTCCGATATCCTTTTTTGCCAGCTCGCCGCATGTGTTGGTGCGCATCATACTGCGTTAAGATTTTGAATATTGTTTATAAAGATTGTTGGTTTCCGGGCGCATCGCATTATCATAAACCCATCTCTAATTCCCGTAATAAATCCACCAAGTAACCTTGTTCTTCCACTCTCCGTCGGTAAATTAACGAAATACTCTTTATTCCGTCAGTAATATTTAAAAATCGATGCCAGGCAAAACCAATTACCCTCTTTGATGGGAAAAGATTGCGGGGGAATCAGCTATGGCAGGAAAAAATGTGGCAGGAAACTTGGAAAGTGTGGTTGTTGTTGGTGGAGCAAGCGGCATTGGGGAAGCAACTTCCCGTCTTTTTGCAGAGAAAGGCTATAATGCCATCATCGGGGATTTTGACCGTATGCGCGGGCAGCGCGTATCGCAGCATTTGGCAAATTCCTCTTACTGCCATGTGGATGTTGCCAGCGAAGCCTCTATGCGCGCCTTTGCCGGCTATGTCGGGGAGAATGGGGGAATAGACCACCTGGTGCATACTCCGGGGGGCCCATCAGGCGAGGAGCTTCTGGCTGAACAGGGGAAAAAGCACCCCAAAACGAATGCAAAGATTCACCCCATCACTGGCCTTTCACCTGATGCCGTCTATGCAACGATAGAGCTTAATTTTCTCGGCTACGAGCGCGCTGTCAAGCATCTCACCCCTCTCATGCTCAAGCGCAGGGGAAGAGACCACAGCATATGTGGGATAACCTCCATAAATAATAGTAAATCACCGAAATTCTCGAAAATCCAAAAGGTGATTTACTATACTAGAAAATCTCGCAATATTTCGATAATTAACGAGATTTGCTATAAGTTCGGGAAATATGGATTACCAATCTACTCGGCGATGAAAGCTGCTGTGGAAGCTTACAGTGTCGTTGCCGCAAACAAGCTCGGGCCCCGCGTAAGGGTAAATACTGTCGCTCCCGGAAGCACCTATACGCCGGCAACGATAAAGGAGAAAATGAACTTCAAAGCAGTTGCACAAAAGACTGGCCTGCAAAGGGTAACACTCCCGGAAGATATCGCAAAAGAAGTTTATTCTATGGCTACCAACCCTGCAGTGAGCGGCCAGTCAAGAGTTGTTGATTCTCTGCAGTTCCTTGCTGAGGACAGGTCGCGTTATCAAAGAAAGAAAAAGAAAGAGGCCTCAAAAAAATGAGTGCATTCAAAGTCAAAGAAGCCAGGGCCTTTGAAACAAGAGAGCCAGTCCCTTTCTGGCTCGCATTTGGAAATGTGAAGCCAACTCCAATCCCTATCGTCCACTATTGGGTGAGGATCGAGGATTCCAAGGGAAAGTCTGCTGAAGGCATCGCTTCGGATTTTGCTACGCCATGGTTCCATAAAGGAATTGCTCTGGAAGATTTTCTCGCCGCATACAGGAAATCTTTGGTGGATGCCAAAAAAACAATAGCTTCAGCAAACCCATTTGAGCACCCCTTCGAGCTTTCTTACGACAGGGGAGATGACCTAAGGAAAGAGGCTATTAAAAATGGAACAACCGCTCTTGCAGGGCAGGGAATAGCTTCCCTTGAAGAAAGGGCAGTGTTAGATGCGTTTGGGAAGCTCAACAATGCAGACGCATTGTATATCCCTTTTCCGTCCGGCGTAAATGCTCTTCTTGGAAAGTTTGACAAGATGCTGGATGGCTTTGACCTGTCATTGCTATTGCAAAAGCCAAGAGCAGATAAAATGGCGATACGCCATACTGTGGGCCATACTGACCCGCTTTATTCCGGAAGCCCATCTGGAGGAAGCCCATCTGGAGGAAGCCCATCTGGAGGAAGCCCATCTGGAGGAAGCTCAAACCCAATGGACATGCCACTCGAAGATTTTATTTCAATCTACGGATTCAAACACTTTAAGGTTAAGGTGGCAAGCAAGATTCAGGAAAGCATCAAACGGCTGTCAGAGGTTGCAGGCTTGCTTGATAAAATGTTTTTAGGGGAAGGTAAAGACTACTGGATAACTCTTGATGGCAATGAGACTTTTGAGAGCATGGAGAATGTTAAGCAATTTGCAGATGAATTGGCTCATTCCCCCGGGCTTCACAACTTCAGGCAAAGGTTACTGTACTTTGAGCAGCCATTTCATAGGAGCATGCTTGGAAAAATGAACCAGCAGGACATGGCTGCCATTGACACCATCCAGAGAGAATTCCATCTTCCCCTCCTGATAGATGAATCCGGCGACCAGTGGGACTCTTATAGAATTGCGATTGATTCGGGGATAAAAGGAACAAGCCTTAAGCTTTGCAAGGGTGTTTTCAATGGGATGTGTGACGCTGCTCTGGCATATGTGATGAACGGCGGCAGGGCAGGCAATAGTGATGCGGCAGAATATTTTATCAGCGCAGAAGACTTAACCGTGGCTGAGCCGGCTAATTTTGGCCATGCTTTGGATCTCTTCAGTGCAATGGGCTTTAGGCATGCTGAATTCAATGGGTTTTGCAAGACTATGCCCCTCAACCACAGGACGCCAACTGAATCTGCTGATGCATTGATGAAGATGAAGAACCTTTACCGTAAGGTTGGGGATAATGTTCTCCTTGTCCCTACGGGAAACTACTTTCCAACCTCCGACATAAATGGCCCTGGCTTTGGAGCAGCTGTTTTGTTTGATCCAAATGACATAACAAAACGCATCGAATTGCTTTAAATTTTTTTACTGAGCCATACACTTTTCAACTTCAGGAAAGAATTATTAGATATTGATTCCCTTATCTCCCGCATGAGTTCAAGCATAAAATGCAGGTTGTGGATGGATGCCAGCCTAAAGTAGCTTATCTCTTTGGCAGTAAACAGGTGCCTCAGATATGCCCGCGAATATATTTTGCAGACGCTGCATGCGCACGAAGCGTCAATGGGTTTTTTATCCTCCCTGAATTTCGCATTGTCAATATTAATCCTGAACTTGTTCTTTCTGTTTCCTCCTGATGGTGGAGTGAGATACAGGTGCCCTCTCCTTGCCCATTTTGTCGGCGCAGCGCAGTCAAACATGTCTGCGCCCTTCTCGACGCAGGTAAACAGGTCTTCAACAGCGCCGATGCCAAGCATATGGACTGGCTTATTTTTTGGCAGCAAAGGAATTGTCCAATCAAGAATATTTTCCATGTCATGTTTTGAGCCGCCTAATGGGCCGCCGATGCCGAAGCCGGCAAATGGCAGTCCGCCGATGTATTTTGCGCTTTCCTGCCGGAGATTTTTAAACAGGCCGCCCTGGACAATGCCGAACAACGCCTGTTTTTTGTTGTAGTGCTTCAAAGATTCTTTCGCCCAGCGATGGGTCCTTTCGAGTGAATTTTTTGTGTATGCTTCATTATGCAATGGAGAAGTGCATTCATCAAAAGCAAAGATGATGTCAGCGCCCAGATCAGACTGGATCTGCATTGAAATTTTAGGAGTCAAAAGGACTTTTTTCCCCGTCATGGGGTCAATAAAAGAAACCCCGTTGCGGTCAACATGGGCAAACTTTTTTTCGCTGGAAACCTCTGGTTTTTGGTTATCCTTGTTCTGTGGAAAATCACTATCTTTCCTCGCCCTTTCTCCTTCATTGGGAAACCAGCCCATCTTTCCGATGTTGTGCTCGACACCAAAACCCAGGCTGAAGACCTGGAAGCCG
>JACPBU010000145.1 GCA_016180165.1 Candidatus Woesearchaeota archaeon
GTTTATTCCTGCAATCCTCACTGCAAAGATGTCTTTGTTGTATTTCTGTATCCTTGCAGCATTTGCCCCTTTGATGACATGGTAGTTTGTCACAATATAACCGTCTTTCCTGATGATGGCTCCGCTCCCTAACCCGACATCGGTCTGCACGCTCACCACTCCCGGAAGGACGTCTTCGATGACTGACGAAAAATCGGATGATTGGACGGTGATCCCTGCCACTTCGTTCTTCAGCGCTTCAAGCTGCTTGCTGCTCTCATCCTGCAGGTCACCAATGACATCGGTAAGCGTCGTCATCTTTTTTTTGGTATCAGCAGAGACAGCCTCAATCTTCGAATCAAGAAGCTGGTTTTCAAACGAGAGGTTCCTTTTGATATCATCAGCCTTGATAGAAAGCTCTCTGATAAGCTGGGCGATGTTGCTCTCGAGCGTTTTGATATTGGCGGAAGTTTCCTCCTTTAAGTTTTGTATCGAGAGAAAGGAAAATGCCCCGACAAGGGCGATTCCGACAGCCAGCGCAAAAACAATCCTTCGGTCATTACCTGCCATAATACCTAAACTGATGCCGGAGATATAAAAATCTTTGGGATTTAAAGATGGAAATATGAAGGATAGGATAAAAATGAGCCTGCAGGGACTTTCGCCAGGTTTTTTCACGAATGGAAAAAAGCTGATTCGAACCCTGATTCTACCGTTCCATCGTTGGAATATAACACCGAAGCGGTATGTCCTGATCCATTAGACTACAGGCCCATAGGAAGGCGAAAGAGCTGGGCCTTATTTAATATTAACGATTTCCGGGGGTTTTGTGGAGAAACACCATACCAATAAAAAATCAAAGTTATACCATTCCGACCTAAAGGCTTCAATAAATAAGTTTCTATCGCAGGAATTACGCCTGTTGAGGTTTATTTGGCAAAATTTTAAAAACCAGAGGGGGTTTTTCCCGGGCAGGCAAATCGCATTTTACAGAGGAAAAAAGTTATGGGCAAGAGATTAAATGTGTTTATCAATGGAACTGGGATCTATTGCCGGGATCTTATCAGATATGCCTATGGCCGCAATGGCAATATAAACGTAGTTGGTGTGAACGGCACCGACGGGAAATTTTCTCCAGGGCAATTTGCTGAGCTGCTGGGCAGCGATCCTGATATGGGCGACCCTTTTGAATTTAAAGCTGGCAGCGATAAACACCCGGTAACCCCGATCAAGGAGATAGTTACCTATCACGGCGGGAGGGAAAGTATAGGCTCGGTTACAATTCGAGAGAAATATAATGATGCATATGGAAGTAGAAACGCAGCTATCCCGCTCTTCCGCCAGGCTGATTACCAGAAGATTCCGTATGAGGATCTTGATGTTGATGTCATTTACGACGCAAGCGGATCTCCCCCGCAAATGGAATCTTCCCAAAGGCATCTTGATGCTGGTGCGCCATTAGTCCAATTTTGTGAATATATTGATTCGCCTTTTATCGGTGAAAGAGGGAAGGTTAGTGATGTCCCTGAAAAAAGGATTAAAACGCATATCATGGGTGTCAATGATAATAAAGCTGATTTAGGCCGTGACCGTGCATATTCGTGCGGCTCTAGCATAACTAACTGCATTGCTGTTTTGCTCCATGCGCTCAATTTACGGTATAGTGTTGATAAACTGCTGGTTTCCGATTATGCCCCGGGGAATGCCCAATCAGATGTTCAGGGCAGCTGGGTTCGGGTTTTGCATAATGCAGCCGGTCAAGAGACCGGGCTTGATGTGCTCGAGGCAATATTAACCCAAGAACAAGTAAGAGCAAAGCCAGAGATGGTGGGAAAACTCGTCAACCCTTATATCGAAGGATGGAATCCATTAGTGTCTGCCATTGAGCTGGGTGTCGGCATGGATTCTAATCCATCTGTCGAAGAGTTTAACAGATTCTTAAAAGCTGTTGCAGAGGGATCAGCTGGAGAACAATATGCAAGGCTTAAAGGCAGGCTAGGATGTGGTGACTGGCTGGATTCACCCCATGAATGGGTCGGAAACACATTTTCAGCCCTGGTCGATGACAAACGGACAATTGCGCATGCGGATAGCAAATCAATTAGCTTTTTAGCATTCTTCAATCCTGTCAGGATGCCAACCCTCAGGCAGGCTGAATTCATGGAAGAGAGGGTTTTACCGCATAAGGAATCTCTCAAAGGTGGCGATAGTGCACGGTTTGATTATCATTAGCTGTCGGAACTATAAAATTTTTCTCAGGTGTGCAGAAACTGCGAAAGCTGGTGGCTTTCTGAAATAGAGCGCAAGGTTTTCTTCTGGAAAAATTTGTTTTGTAGAGTTCGGAAGATTTACGATATATGTTCTGCACTATGGGAAAACATATAAACTGGCTTTTTTATCTTTGATTTAATAGGATATTTTTTATAAAACGATTAAAAATGGGGGGATGAAAGATGGTGCAAGTTATTTATGTTGGTGTTAATGGGGCAGGGAGAATCGGAAAGTTGTCAACGTGGCAGCTTTTTGAGCTCGACCGGATTAATAAAGCTGCTGGAATCATTGGGCCAAGAGTTATCGTCAGGGCAATCAATGATGTGGTTCCAATAGACCAGACTGTTGCATCTTACCAAAAAAAGGATCAGACCCATGGCGAACTTGGATGGAATGTCGAAAAATTAGGAAATGATAGGATTAGCATCAATGGCGAAGAAGTTCTTGTTTTTAATAAAGGTGACCCTTCCTCTATCCCATGGTTTCACAACCAGCAAAAGTTGACATCACTTTGGCGATGGGTGTCAACCATGAACTGTATAAGCCATTTGATTCAATAGGAAATCCTTATCACGTCGATATTGCAAATGCTTCATGCACCACAAAGGCCCTTGCAACCCCAATTAAGGCTTTGATGAATGCAGGAATCACTTTTTATGCCGTGCTTATGGATACAGCGCATGCTGCCACAAACACTCAGAGGGTGTTGCAGTTTGCGGACGTTTATGGGGTATTGGATGAGCTTCAGACTGCAAAAACAGGTGCTGCAATTGCAACTGCAGAGCTTATTCCGGTCCTTGAACATCTCATGGACGGCTATGCCATCAGGGCACCCGTTAAGGATGGCTCCTTTGCAAACATTTTTTCAGTGGTCTCTGCTGACGATTCTGAAAAAATTACTGTAACTGGCATCAACAAAAGATTAGAAGAGGCATCCAGATGCCCACAAACAATGGGAAGGCTTGCATACTTTAGGGGTATGGAAGCAGGAACGACTGACATTGTTGGGAATGCTGCATCAGGAATCATTGTTGCATCAAAGACTAAATCAATTAAACTCCCATTCCCGGACAGCAACGGAAGACCAACTGCACTTATTGGAATTTGCTCAGGCTATGATAATGAATTAGGGCCATCGAGGGATCTTGCAATGCTTGTTGGCGACATCGCAAGAAAAACATTTTAGTGGAAGTAGGATAAAGTTATTTATCCCTAAGGTATCCTTTCCATCTGCCTCACCAGGTAGTTTTCCTCGCCTTCAGGCTCTTCCAATGCGATTGCATCTTTTTTCATGGGAACAGCCTGCTTGCTCTGGGAATCCTTGCCAAAACCTATCCTTCCAATCTCATCTTTCAGCTTTAATTCGACGGTAGAGACCTCTTCCTCTGTCATCTGCCTTGGCTGCCAGGATAATTGCACGCCATCATTCTCAAGCCGTGGAATGACCTGAACTATCACATGGGCAACTTTCTGCCCGGCGGAAACCCCATTTGAGACAAAGATGTTAGTGCCATGCACCTTGAGCACGTCAAAGATGGCCGAGGAGACCTTATTTGCGATGTTGAACAATTTCCCGACGAGAAAATTGGGGACCTGCTCAAAGATGGGGATATGCTGCTTGGGAATGATGAACGCATGCCCGGGATTTGCGCCGTTGAAGTCAAGGATGGCAATGGTGTCATCGTCCTCAAAGAACTTCTTTGAAGGGATGGTGTTTGCGATGATATCGCAGATGATGCATTTTGGCGGTTCCATCTAGCCACCCAGCAGCCGTGCGATGTCGTCAAGGTTCGGGGCTGTTTCTTCCTGCCCTTTATCGCCGCCCTTGGCAGCTCTGGCTTTCTTTCCCGGCTGCTTTTTTTTGCCAGAACGGCTTTGGCGGATTTTTTCCCCCTTTATCCCCGGCTGCGAGCTGTCAACCTCAGCTTCGGGCTCTTTGGGATTTTGGGAAGCCCCCACATGGATTTTGCTTAAGCCAGAGCCTCCCTGCAGGACTGCACCCTGAGGTTCATGAAGTGTGCTTTGAGAATCCAGCCCTTTATCCTTAACCTGCTTTTCACCTGCCCCCTCAGCTTTTTTCTGGAGAATCTGCGCAATTGCAGGAGCCTGCTTTTTCTGGAGAATCTTTTTTCCCGAGCCGACATATTCTTCCAGTTTCATCCTGATATTTTCCAGGGCGTCCTCTGCAACTTCTTTCTGGGGCAGCCTGAATTCAACCCCATCTTTATCCATGCGGGGGATGATATGCACCATGAAATGCTGCGCCCTCTGACCGGCTGCAACACCGTTCTGGACAAGGATATTTGTGCCTGATGCCTTAAGCGCCCTCAGGCAGGCATTGGAAATAGTCTTTGCCACCATAAAGATATGTGCTATCTCCTCTTCAGAAAGCTGGGGCATAATTGCATAATGCTCTTTTGGCAGAAGGAGGACATGGCCCGGATTTGCGGGATTGATGTCTAAAATCGCAATTGACTTATCATCTTCGTAGATTTTCTTGGACTGGACCTTACCGCTGATGATCTGGCAGAAGATGCACTGCTTCTTCTGAAATTCCCTAAGCTCTTCAGGCGACATATTCTTTATCTTCTCCTGAAGCTCCTTGATCTGCTCTTCGGACATCTCCTGCTGCGCCATAGAGTTCTTTTTCTCCCTGAGATTTTAAAGGTTTGTTTTTTGTTGCTAACACCCCATATTACAGCCAATTCGGAATGGTTCATTTTTTTTGCTATACCTTTAAAAGCAACCCTTTATTTTAATTGATATCATGCTCATCGAATCCTTTTCCGGCGTCAGGGGGGTCTATGGGAGTGATCTGACTCTTGAGACTGCCAAAAAATACGGGGAGGCATTCTACATCTCCCTAAAGAAAAAATCGGGGAAAGAGCCGCTGCTGGTTATCGGGCGAGACACTAGAAGCCATTCTGATGCCATCAAAGATAATATCATCCTGCCATTCTCTGAGGTCATTGATGCGGGAGTGATCCCCCTTCCTGCCGTTGAGCAAGCGGTGAGGCATTTTCATGCTGACGGAGGGATTATGGTCACTGCTTCCCACAATGAGCCTGAGTTCAATGGATTCAAGCTTCTGGATGAGACGGGGGCAATACTTCCTGCAAAAATCATGCAAAGCCTCATTGATGCTGCTTCCCAGGAAAAGAGCATCGCTTCAATCCAGCATGCAAAGCACCAGATGATCAGGCTGAAGCGGGATGAGGCCTTGTCTGCATACGTTAAGCTGCTTGAGCAAATCCTTGGAGAAGATGGGATTGAGAAAATACGCTCACTCCCGGATAAGATACTCGCTGACCCTAACGGCGGTGCAGGGATCGCCCTAAGGGAAATCCTGGACGGCCTCAACATCACGAACATCATCCTCATCAACGAATCAGCAGGGAATTTCAGGAGAAAGATCGAGCCTAATGGAGCGTCATTAAAGTACCTGAAAAGGCATATCCTCAAGCATGGGTGCGCGCTGGGGGCAGGATTCGATTCTGATGCAGACCGTGTTGAGATACTTCTTCCCGATGGAACTTTGGCAGACGGGAATGCCGTCCTGGGGCTGGTTGCTGACAAAGTCCTCCAGCAGCACAAAGGCAGCACTATCGTCATCAATGATGCCACATCAGGCTCTGTCAGAAAGATAGCGGAAAATCACGGATGCGCTATCGAAGAAGTCGAAGTGGGTGAAACCAATGTCATTGAAGGGATGCGCCGATGCAACAGCCCGATTGGCGGCGAAGGGAGCAACGGCGGCGTCATCATCCCCCCAAGCGCATGCAGGGACGGAATCCTGACCCTGCTTTTTGTGATGAAGATAATCTCTGAGGAAGGAAAAAACATCTCTTCTCTTTTGGACTCTCTTCCGGCCCACTTCACCAAAAGCGAAAAAATAATCTTTTCTGCATCGCCCGACAAAACCGCAATAAGGAAGATGGCAAAAGATAAAGTATGCAGGAATTGCAGACCCTCATGTAACTATTGCTAATCAATTAAATGGCATGGAACGTTGTCCTGAAGATGATGCAACGATAAAAGAAATCACAAAAGGAATTGAAGACAGAGTAGAGTTTGAAAACAAAATTGTTGCATATTGCGCAAATCCTGCAAATTTGCATGCTGGAACAGAATTACCTGCACAAGTTGGACAACGATATCAAGGACATGTCCATGGAGTCACGAAACATTTTGATGATTTAAAAGAAGGTCAAACAGGACGCGTCTTTAACATGGGACATGAACCGTGCTTAACGATGCTTGTCATGCAAGTGACTAGAAAGCCATATGATGCAGATCTCTTTGGCGGCGCTGCAAGAACAGCAGAAGCAGTTCAATTCAGAATGGAACAATCAAAGAGTGGCGTAATTGCTGTTCGAATGAACTATCGTGACATGAGTGCAAATTATACTCTCCGTTAATTTTTTATTTTCTTTTATTTTTTTAAAAAGATGCAGTGAAAGAACATGAATCCAAAATTCCAAGAGCAC
>JACPBU010000146.1 GCA_016180165.1 Candidatus Woesearchaeota archaeon
GGATTGTTCCTTTCCTTCCAGTATCCGTCGGAGATTCCCGGAGTCACCATCTCAAATTTTTTGCGTTCGGCGCTCAATGCGAGGAGGCCCGAAGGAAACAAGATTCCTATCCCCGAGTTCCTCAGGCTGCTTGAAGGGAACCTGAAAAAGCTGAAGATGGACAGAAAGTTTATCACAAGATACCTCAACCAGGGATTTTCCGGCGGTGAGAAGAAGCGGGCGGAAATTCTCCAGCTCCTGGTCATGGATCCGACTTTGGCGATCCTCGATGAGACTGATTCCGGGCTGGACATCGATGCGCTGCGTGTTGTCGCTGAGGGCGTGAATATGTTTATGGGCAGAGAAAAATGCATCCTGATCATCACCCACTACAAAAGGATCCTTGAATACATAAAGCCCGACACCCTGCATGTGATTATTGGCGGCAAAATCGTGTTGTCCGGCAAAGGGGACCTTGTTGACCACCTTGAAGAGAAGGGATATGGGTGGATTGAAGAAGATGAAAAATAACCCAGGGTTATTGCTTTTTTGCTGATTGCATTTATTCGCTCTAACTGCTCCTGTTTGCCCCTATTGCGCCTGTTTGCCCCTATTGCGCCTGTTTGCCCCTATTGCGCCTGTTTGCCCTTAATGCCTCTGTTCGCTAACTCTTTTCCGGCATCTTTAAAAATAATGCCTAAACTCTTTTTGTGATGGAAAGGAAAAATATTCTTGTTTTGACAGAACACATTGGGACTTATTTCCTGCAATATGCTGCCCTTGACCGTTACCATCTTCACGTCCACACCAGCTACGAGAGGTTTCCTTCAACTCATGATGGGCCTGAAGAGCCGGAAGCGCTGCTTGCCGAAGATAATGGGGAACCCATCGGCCTTGAGGAAGCCATTAAAGCCATGGCGGAAAATAATAAGCCTGTGTTCATTGTCGTTCCGGATGAGGCAAGGGGGCGGAAACTTAGGGATATGTATAAGAAAAAGGTTCACTTGTTTCATACTTTTCGGAAAGCAATAGATTCTCTGGTCAAATCCTGTTAGCAGGAAAATTTCGGGAAGGTTTGACTTTTTTTATCCTGTTTATGAAAATGGGAGGCGTTAATCTCTTTTTTGTTTATCAACTTTTTGTATTTGTTTAGCACCTTCGAAATCCTAGACGATGCACCGCAGGCGCTGCGTCCCCGTAGGGGTCGTCTCCCCGCAACGCGCTCGCTGTCGATAGGTTAAGGGATTTCGACTTTAGGGTGCTAAACAAATACAACTTTTTGAGTAAGCCGTGTTTGCGAAACCTTTATATAAACAGTTTTCCTGATAGGGAATGTGGCAGAGATTAAGATTCCAGAGACTAAAATCAAGTTCAAGGATGTTTTCAGCCTGAAGAATCTCTACCAGATGATGCATGAGCATCTTCAGGAGGAGGGATGGTTTGCTGAGGAAGGGGTGTCCGGGGATCCCTCAAAATCACATCGGTTCATCGAGACGCTGTACAGTGAAAATTTCTACCAGAAGGGGCTTCATGCAGGAGGGAAGGAGCTTTGGGTCTATTGGAGGCTTTTCAAGAAGCCGGAAGGGAGGTATTCCGGCTATTTCAAGCTGAGGCTCAAGATTGATATCCATGGGGTATACCTCCAGGACAGGGAGATCGTGCATCAGGGTAAAAAGATAAACGTGCAGGCGGGCGAAATTGAGATATTCTTCAATGCCTCGCTCATCACCGACTACAACAATGAGTGGAAAAACCATTGGTTCCTTAAATACATCCAGGGTTTCTATGAGCACAGGGTCATCCATCAGGACGTAGACAAGTATGAGAAGCTTTTGTGGAGAGAAGTCTACAGGCTTTCCAACATGGTCAAGAGATACCTTGACCTGAGGACATTCCTCCCGACGCCAGAACCGATCTATCCCAAGCTGTATGGGGCCAGTGAGGAGTAAAGCCTAAGGTGCTTAAAATCTCTTAGGGTAAAAAGCGTAAAGCACAGAATTATGGGCAGAATCATTAACTTCTTTTAACTGCACTTTTCACTAAATCATAGCACATTTGGACTGTCTGAAGAATAGCAATCTTTGTCGGAATTAAAAATACTATCATCAACTTGAAAGTGCATTTAACTCGTGAATCTGTGTTGGCTTTAATGTTGTCAACTTTCCTTTTTCTCGCCTGGCGTATATGGCTGCTGATATTCAAAAATGGCATCACGCATAGCATCAAGAATGTGCTCAAGCCCCTCTCTGTTTGCCCATTCCAGATTTCCTCCAACAACGTGGCCACCAATGCTATAGGCGAACGAAAACTTTTCTTTTTCGCTTTTACCCTCAGCAAGCTTATTATCCAAAAATGTAATACGGGTAGGGGGAAGGTAAAATCCATTCTGCCATAGCTCTCTTCGCAAGTTGCAGATCTGGGCACATATGTTCAGCTCATCACGAAGATTATCGTTCACGCCAGGCATGGGAATAAACGAGGTCAGAAAATACCCTAATTCGAGCTTTGAATCGCGAAGGCTTCCATAAAATAAACCAATAACATCCTCAATTTGTTCTGGAAATTCGAGTTTTTCCCGCAGCGGCTTTCTTCTAAGATAATCTTTAGCCTCTCCAGATGGTAAATCTAACATCTCAGGCGTGTCATCTTCACTCATGCCCCTATCTGAATTTTTGGCGTAGGCCCCAACTTTCCATCTCTCTGTGTATGTGGCATCGGGGCCCCAGCGCACTGAAAAGGGATAGCCCAAATGCCTAAGCAGGAAAGACTGGATCTTTACAGCAGTCTCTTCGTCGGCAATCTCACCAATTTCAATGCCACCATGCTCATGGCTCGGGTCAATGGACTTATAATCCTGGAGATAAACGACCCCCTGCTCCGATAAATCCTGGCGAAGCTGCTGGGCAAGCGGGATAAGGTTTGGGTGGAAAGCGAATCCTTGCTCTTGTGCGGGAGATTCCTGGCCGCCATTCAAGGCAGGGTCATCCATCGGATTGTATTCCTGATATTCCTTTGTCTTCGCAAAAACCTGAATCTTCCTTCCAATCCAATAACGCATTATCTGGTCGAATCTTGAGAAATTATTTATCAGCAATGACTGTATCTGGGCAGCGTCGTATTCGTCGTTCACTCCAACAATCCACAAACCATTATATTCTTCAGCCCTGTGGATATAATCGAAGCTTATAGGCCTCGTAAATCCATGGGATTCCAGAAGCCGAAATGCCCGGAGGCGTAAGGGATCAAGGGGAGTGGCGGAATATTCGTTTTCGGGCTGTGGCTGTAGATTGGGGTTATCCATAGCTGGGGGGGTTGATATTCGTATTAAAAAGATTCCTTTTCTTCCTCCTCTTTACAGCTTTAATCTGTAACTGTGCAATAATCATGGTTCAGCATAATCTGTAACGGCTTCAAAACATTTATTAACCACCTGAACCTGATAGTCGGCATGGCCATCGATCATTCCTCACTGGGTTTCCGCTGCGGGCTTGAGATACACCAGCAGCTTGAAGGCAGAAAGCTCTTTTGCAGATGCCCAACGCTCAACAGCGATGCTCAACCGGACATAAAGCTCGAAAGGGTTTTGAGGGCGGTTGCCGGCGAGACTGGCGAAGTTGATATAGCCGCCCGGCATGAGATGTCCAAGGAAAAGCGGATTAGCTACATTGGAAATTCTTCTGATGTGTGCCTTGTTGAGCTTGATGAGGATCCCCCGCATGAAGTGAATTTAGATGCAGTCAAGGCTGCTTTGCAAATTGCGATGCTCCTTCATTCTCAGCCGGTTGATGAGATCAGATTCATGAGGAAAACTGTCGTTGATGGCAGCAACGTATCAGGATTCCAGAGGACGGCGCTTGTTGCAACAGATGGTTTTATCGAGACAAAGCTGGGAAAAGTTCGCATCGCCACGATCTGCCTCGAGGAAGAGGCAGCCCAGAAAGTTAAAGAGTCAAAAGATTCCATCACCTACAGATTAGACAGGCTGGGCATCCCTCTTATTGAGATAGGGACTGATGCCGACATCAAAAGCCCGGAGCAGGCTAAAGAAGCTGCTGCATTCTTAGGGATGGTGCTGCGCTCTGTTCCGGGGGTAAAAAGGGGCTTAGGGACGATACGGCAGGATGTGAATGTGTCCAT
>JACPBU010000096.1 GCA_016180165.1 Candidatus Woesearchaeota archaeon
CAACCATGACGTACTAACAAGCCTGATAGCCACATGGGAACAAAGAAACCTCAACCCATACACCCAACTCCAGCAAGCCCTAAGGGGCTAAACACGTACTTATGGGGTGTTATGTTTAAATTATTGTGGGTTATTTGTTTTTTACAATCAGGTTTTTATCCGGTCAAACTTATTTCAAATGTCGTGTATTGCGGAACAATATAGGTTTTTTGCTTGTCTTTTGTTTTTTTGATTATATTATATTTTTGAAGGACACTCGCGTCCCTGCTTATGGCGGCCTGTTTTCTGTTGAGGGCTTTTGACACTTGGGTTATTGTTTCTTCCCTATTCTTCAATGTAAAGTTCAATAGTTCCATTCGTTTTGGGCTTAGGAGTGCATATAATTCTTCAGTATGTTTAAGGTAAATGGTGTGTGTTCCTATAGATGCTTTTTCTGGATGTTGAAATACTTCTTTAATATCTTTTCTCATGTCCCCGATTTTTATCCTGAGTTTCATAAGTGTGACCTTTGTTCCGTGTCTAAATTTTATGATATAATTATTATATCATCAAACCTTTATAACTCTATAGGTTATACAATTTCTTTAGGCACTTAGCGTTTTTCCTCGTATCTTGATTTGTATATTTGCCAATTTTTTTCTATATCATCCATGAGTTCAAAAACCGTATCGTAGGTTTTCTCCTTGTCAAGATAGAGTTTTTCGGCTGGTTTTTTGAAGAATTTATGCACATTGACGCCTTCTCTTGCCGAGCAATCAAATCTTATTATCTCCTGAATTTCACCCCAAACCGCGGACCGCTGGGATACTGAGAATGATTCTACCCCTTTATGGTCTTCCGAGAGTCTTACCCTAACCCTGAGCTCGGATAGGTTTGCGGGAGGGTCAAGGTATTGTGTGAACTGGATTTCCCTTCTCTTTTTGTCATTGTCCATATTTTCACGCCTTTTCGCTTTTCAACTATAACCTCGAAAGTTATATAACTCTTTCTCCTTTTTCGCCTATGTTTTTCAATAACTTGTTTTGTTCCGTGAGCAGCCGATTGTTCTCTTCCAACACCAGCTTGATGTCCTTGACTAAAAGTATGTCCACTATGCTCAATCCCATTCACGCCACCCCCTGTATGGTTTGAATTGTTTTCAGGAGCTTGTCGGGGTCGTTGCCGACTGCTTCCATGAGCTTCATTACCGCGACCATTGCCTTCTGGTCTTTCTCCTTTTTCTGTTCGGCTTCGATTGCCGCCTGTTGGGTTAGGGGCAGCCAGCATTTGCCGCAATAATTGCCGTTGACATCGTTTGCTTCTTTGCACCGGGGACAGGTTATTCTTTTGAGTATGTCCTCTTTTCTTTCCTCTTTTATCAGCCCGTGCATTTTCAGGATTGCATCATCAACCTGTTTGCCGGACAAGTGGACGTATTGGGCGGCCATTTTTGAGTCCTGTGTCCATCCAAAGTATTCCTTCATCTGGGCTTCGGTCAAGAACTGGGACATGTAGGTTGCGCGGGAGTGCCTGAAGTTGTGTGGGTTAACCGGCTTTTGGATACCTGCCTTTTTGGCGTTAACTTGGAGCATTTTCATGATGTAGCGGTGCCCCATTTGGTCAAGTCGGTTTTTTTCAAGGTTAACCCAGATGAAGGCCTCCCGGTCATTATTGTGAGGGTGCTTATTGAGCCACTCCAAAAGGTCGGGAGCCGAGTTGATTAGCCTTACCCTGCGCATGCCGGTCTTGCCGTCAACCATGATACAGCACCCAAACTCATCAAAGGTAGCGTTCTTTATCCGTAGGTTCCCGACTTCCCCTATCCTTGCTCCGCTCTCCCAAAGAACCGAGATAAGCGCCTTGTCGCGGGAATTGCAGGCATGCTTTAGCATCTCCCTTACCTCTTCTTGGGTGAGCATTTCATCGGGGAGCTTCTTCTTTCCGTTATAATTCCCGTTCAGCCACTTCACGCACGGAGGGTATTCCTGGCCGCCGTTGAGCCACTTATGGAACGTCTTTAATACAGCCCTGTATGTGCCAATAGTGTAGGGTGATAGCTTGAGGCCTTTTAGCATCACCACAAGGTCCTCGTAATCCTTGGCCTCTGCCTTGTCAAAGTCCTTCTTTGTCCGCACGGCAGCAGTCTTGAGCATGTTAATGTATTTGATTTGCCTGCAAATGCTCAAATCCCTCATTATGTTATGCCTTTGGTAATTCAGAATCAGCTCTTTATTCCGGTTAGAAATCCCTGAATCCTTGAGGTTTGAAATTTCATCCTGTAGTTTTCCTTCCAAATCATATAGCCCGTTCATAGTTCGTCCTCTCCTAAACCGAACCCCTTTTAAACGGAGAGAATCGAACTTGAAGTACTAAGCTGGGAGAGGGAGTCGAACCCTCCTAGCCCGCTCGCTGCCAACCTTTTTCTTTTCTTTTTCAAAGAAAAGAAAAACGTTGACGAAAAAGAAAAGAAACTTCCTTTTCCTTTTCGTGAACATTTCCTTTGCCATTTAGGGGCTCAGGCTTATCCCCTTGCTAAAGGGGATAACCGTCGCACCCAACAGCCGAAACTGTTGCTGCAGGCGGGTACATAGCCGCTCTGACATCCCAGCGGCCTTTCTTTTTTCCGCTCATGGCGGAATGCTTTGCTGAAAAGGAAAAAGCATGAAAAGTGTTAAAAGGCGAAGCCGCGGTGCGATGCCAGGGTTATAAATGATTTTAGCCTCATTTTTGATTTATGCTGCGTGCAGTCATTTTCGACATGGATGGAGTCATGGTGGACACCATGGACATGCACTTTGACGCGGCGACAATCGTGCTAAACAGGGCAGGGGCAAAAGTTTCGAGGGAGGAAGTGAGCAGGCTCGACTCCACTCGCTCGGCAGACGGCTTTCGCAGGTTCCTGAAGGGCAAATCCGAGGACGACATCAAAAAGCTTGTTGCCGAGAAGTATGAATGGCTTTTTTCCAGGTCTCGCGGGTTAAAGCCAATCCCCGGGTTTTTGGAATTCTTTTTCCTCGTGAAAGGGAAGTACCGGCTTGCGGTGGTTTCCAGTTCCGTGAAGGCCTTTGTGCAGCACATAATGTCGGAGCTTTCAATCACCGGGTCATTCGAGGTCCTGCTAGGCGGGGATGACATTTCAAAGGGAAAGCCTGACCCGGAAGGCTATTTTCTCGCGGCAAAAAAGCTAGGGGTGGCGCCTGCCGAGTGCCTGGTGATTGAGGATTCACTTTACGGCATAATGTCTGCAAAGGCGGCCGGCATGAAAGTGATTGCGGTCACGAATACTTACGACAGGAATTTCCTGCTAGATGCAGACCTCATTGTCGATTCCCTTGCGGAAATCCAAATTGCACGGCTGGAGGCGCTTTTCCGTGCTTGAGGCTGTGATTTTCGATTTTGATGGCATTCTCGTTGATACGCCAGAGTATTACTTCAAGCACATGAAGTCCTATTTGCGCGCCATCCACCCGGCAATAACTGACGATGACATCGCGCCACTAATAGGTCACACTTTTGATGCGAAGGTGAATGCCCTAAACCAGAAGTTCGGCCTCAGGATTGAGAGGGCGCATTTTGCGAAGGCAATGAACGAGAAAGTGAGGGCCGAGATGCTCGGCTCTCTCGTACCAAATCCTGATTTGCTCAGGCTTCTCGGGGAGCTCGATGAGGCCGGCCTGCCTTTAGGCATCGCTTCCAGCAATTCACGCCACAACATCCTCGCTTTCCTCGAGCGTCTCGGCATCGCGGGCCGTTTTTCATCCATATTGTCCTACAGTGATGCCAGTGTGCCGAAGCCATCCCCAGAGATTTATATCAATGCTGCAGAGTCTCTCGGTGTTGCCTGCGCCCATTGTGCTGCGCTGGAGGACACTCTCGCCGGTTTCGAGTCGGCAAAGGGCGCCGGCATGAAGTGCATTGCGATGCCGAATAGGTTTGCTGCCGGCCACGCTTTCGAGGGCGCGGACATTGTCGTGAAGGATTTTAAGGAACTTAGCTTCGAGAGGATTAGGGGGCTTTGGCTTTGAAGATTGGCATTGTGGGCCTTCCCAACGTGG
>JACPBU010000055.1 GCA_016180165.1 Candidatus Woesearchaeota archaeon
TTTTGACCTGTCGGAAATCGTTATATCTTATAATGATAGTAACGATTTCTGAGCATGCTCAAAAACAGCAGTTTTTGACATTAGGATAGTAGAGCCCACTCGATTAGCTTAATACATACCTGAAAGAAAGGATATATAATCTATATAACAACCTTTAAATAACTCGTTCCGTTGACCTGCTGCATGGGCTTTTTGGATGACACACCTCTGCTTAAAAGGATTGTTGAGGTGGGTTATGCGATGTTTATTATCATCATTCTTTCGGCAATTGTGGGTTTGATCCTTGCATTTCCGGTGATGTGGCTCTGGAACTTTGTGTTCAAGAACTTTCCCCAGATAAGTATCAACGTGTTTCAGGCTTGGGCATTGAATGTGCTTGCTGGCATCTTGTTTGGCAAGAATTCAGCCGAGAGGAAAAAATAAAATGCGCAGCTCCGATATGGACAGCCAATCGTTGCAATTATTGCAGGAAGAAGGCATAGTGTTTCCCCTTGATATTGAGCAGTTGATAGCTCTAAACCAGCAGGTTTCTCATTCCTTGCGGAAAAAAGGGATTAAGCTGAGAGAATTCAAATGGAATGAAGTCCAGGCTTCTTGATCCTCCTCCATCCCGTAATCACCCTATCCTGATCCTCCCGCATCCCGGATTAACCTATAATCATGACAACGTCTCCTTTTTGGACAGTCTGATGCTGTTTGACATTGATTTCTTTTACCCTTCCATGAGTTGGGCTTCGTATCTCATTTTCCATCTTCATCGCCATCAGGCTCAAGAGTTTCTTCCCTTTGCTTACCTGCTCGCCAAGTTTGACATCGATGGAAAAAACGATTCCGGGAAGGGGTGCCCTGATGATTCCCCCACTCTCTTCTCCCCGGCTTTGGGATAACTCTTCCTCTACCTGCTTGCCGATATCCGCTCCGATTTGGACTTCAAACGCTTCCCCCCCAAAATGCACTAAGAGTTTCCCGTCGCTTATCTCTTCAACTTTGACAAGATGCTCCCTGCCGTTGATCTTGATGTTGATGTCTTGCATTGTGGGCGCTACAGGGGTATATTGCCGTGCTTCTTTGCAGGCTTTTTTTCCCTTTTTTGCAGCAGCATCTCCAGCGCAGCAATAAGCTGCTTTCTTGTCTCCTTGGGCTCGATGACCTTGTCGATCCTTCCTTCTTTGGCCGCAAGGGATGGGTTAAGAAACACATCAGAGAATTCCTTCGTTTTTTCCTTCCTGGCCTTTCCAGTTTTGTCACCAGCTAACTCCTTTCGGTAGATGATATTGACAGCCTGCTCTGCACCCATAACAGCGATCTCTGCTTTGGGCCATGCCATGGTATAATCATACCCCATTGCTTTTGAGCATAAGGCGATATATGCCCCCCCATAGGCTTTCCTCAGCACGATGCTTATTTTTGGGACTGCTGCCTCAGAATAGGCAAAGAGTATTTTTGCGCCATGCCGGATGACTCCATGATGCTCCTGCTCGATTCCAGGAAGGTAGCCAGTCACATCAACAAGGTTGATAAGGGGGATGTTGAAGGCATCACAAAATCTTACAAATCGTGCGATTTTGTCCGAACTGTTGATGTCCAGGCACCCTGCCAGCACCATGGGCTGGTTTGCGACGATGCCAACAGTTCTTCCATGCAGCCTTCCAAACCCGATGACGCAATTCGGCGCATATTCCTCCTGGGCTTCAAAGAAGCTTCCCTTGTCTGCAATTTCCTTGATGACCTCCTTAACATCATAGCTTTTTTTCGGGTCTTCAGGGACGATTTTTGCCAGTGAGCTATTTTCTCGGTTGGGAGAATCTCCCATATCTGATGGAGGTGCCCCCTCAAGATTATTGGGGGGCAGGTAAGAGAGAAGCTTCTTGATTTTTGAGATGCACTCTTTCTCGTTGCTGCAGAGGAAATGGGCAACCCCGCTTTTTACTGCATGCACATGTCCCCCACCAAGGCTTTGAAAATCGACAGCTTCGCCGGTGACAGACTTGATCACATCTGGTCCGGTGATGAACATGTTGCTTATCTTATCTGTCATGAAAACAAAGTCAGTTAAGGCCGGGCTGTAGACGGCAATGCCGGCGCAAGGCCCTAAAATTGCAGAAATCTGGGGGATTACCCCGGAAGCAAGAGTGTTGAGCCTAAATATATTCCCTCCGCCATCCAGCCCGCCGATGCCTTCCTGTATCCTTGCTCCGCCGGAATCAAACAGGCCGATGATAGGGCAGCCCGTCTTGAGCGCCAGCTCCATGGCTCTTGCAATCTTTTGATTATGCACCTCTCCCATCGAGCCGCCCATGAAGGGGAAGTCTTGGGCAAACGCAATAGCTCTCCTCCCAAAAATAGTCCCAAAACCAGTTATCACTCCATCTCCCGCCCTCTTTTTTCCCTGGAGGTCAAACTGGTGGCTTTGGAGTTCCGCCTGTTCGTTGATCTCGGTGAAGCTCCCTTGGTCAAAGAGCAGCCCTATCCTTTCAATGGCGGTCAATTTGCCTTTGTCATGCTGCATCTTTTCAGCTTCCTTGTCCAGTTGTTTTTTTCCAGCCGCCATTTTCATATCCCCTTACTCTGCACTTTCTCTACCTGAAGCATCCACTGCCTTCACGCGAAAACTCACCGTNTCCAATCTCCTTATCCTCTCCAATCTCCTTATCCTCTCCAATCTCCTTATCCTCTCCAATCTCCTTATCCTCTCCAATCTCCTTATCCTCTCCAATCTCTCTAACTGATATAACCTAATCCATTTAAAACAGAAGTCAGTTTAAAAAGATTGCTGAAACCAGAAGCAATGTCCAGATTGTCTCGATCCGCTTGGTGAAAGAAGCCTTGTGCCCTACCGCAGCCATCCGAGCACTTTCTCTTCCTTTGTTCCGATGATGCCCCCTGAAACTATCTTGAAATAAAACTCCTTTCCGGCCTGGATTGAACGATGTTTCCGTAAAATAGCTTTCCTGCTTCCTGATGGCAGGTTAAACAATTCAATGAGGCACTTGCTGCTGTATTTGAGTATATCCCCGCCGACCATCCTTACCCTTTGCTTATCCTCGAAGTCCGCATAGACTTGGTTGGTCACGATGACAGGGATATTCTTTTTCCGGGTGATCTCATTGAGGTAGGCAATCTGCTTGCCGAACTCCCTGTTGGTTTCATAGGCGCCATTGCCCTTGCCGAGCTCAAGCCGGTATAATGATCCAAGCGAATCAACAACCACCAGCCCGATGGGTTTTTGCACAATTCCTTTAAGCTTTTCAAACATCTGCTGTTGCTCAGCAAAAGACGTCGGCCGTAGAAAAACGATTTTTCCCAATATTTTGCCATGGTCAAAGGCAGCGATTTGTTGCAGCCTTTCAAGTGAAAAATTATTCTCTGTATCGATATAGATAACCTTCTTGCCGCTTCTGGCGACGGAAGCGGCGCAGAGCATGCAAAGGACAGTCTTTCCGCAGCCTGCTGGGCCGAAAAGTGTCGTGATGACCTCCTTTTCATAGCCTCCCCCGAGCACAAAGTCCATAATCTTGCTCCCCGAGGCAATTCGCTCATCCATAGGGCAGGGGAATCAAAAATCAGTTATAAATATAGAGTATTTAGGCTCGGGATAGGAAAGAACCCTGCGGGCTTTAGCCTGCAGTAGTTTAGTTAGCACTCTAAATTCGAAATCCATTCGTCTACTGACGGCGTATATATTAATCTCCTGCAAGAGCGGCTCTGCCCCATAGGGTCAACACTCTCCCCAAATCAGCCTAAACATGATAGAACCTAAACAGGATAGAAGGTAAGTTTAAATTGATAAGCCGACTCCTCAGAGCCGTGGCAACTATCTTGTTTGCGGTCGCTGGAGAAGGGTATGGGCATGCTGTGAGGGCAAAGGAAGTGCTCAACTTCCTCAGTAAAAAGCATAGCCTTATTATTGTTGGAGGTGGAAAAGCATACCAATATTTAAAATCAGTTTACCCTATCAGGGACATTGGTTATTTGAGCCTCATTTTTGGCAATGGCAGGCTCTCTGCATTGAAAACTTTTGCTTGGAATCTTTTGAGATTCCCCTATCTTTTGGCTAAAAGCGCTAAGCTGATTTGGTTGATAAGCTCCAGGAAGCCAGACATACTCCTTTCTGATTTTGAGCCCTTTTCACGTTATGCGGCCTTATTGTTCCGATTGCCCTGTTTGAATATTGCCTTCCCGTTCCTTGACCCGGGAGTGCTCAGGCAAATGACTGCAAAAGGTTCTCTGCAAAAAAGAATTGAGTTCTTCCTTGCCAGGGCAGTCGTCACTTTGTTTTCCCCTGTTCCCCAAAAAACGATACTGCCTTGTTTTTTTCCACTGCCTAAGGCATCGGCAAACACCAAAGTTATCCCTTCAATTATCAGAGAAGATATTCTGCAAAAAAAACCCGCAAAGGGGAACTATTTCTTGGTATATGCGACAAAAGCTGCCAATCCCTCGCTATTTGATGCCCTGCAGAGGCTGCCCTATCCTTGCAAGGTGTATGGCTCCAAAAAAGATGCCGAGGTTGGAAACATTTGCTACAGAAAATTCGATGATGTTGCCTATACAGAAGATCTTGCAGGATGCATGGCATTTATTTCCACAGGAAGTTACAACACGTTGGCAGAAGCGATTGCATTGAGAAAGCCGATACTTGCAATTCCATCAAAAGGGTATTTTGAAAGGAAAATGAACTCTTCGATGGTTGAAAAGTTAGGATACGGTAAAGTTGAGAAAGCCCTCACCATTGCTTCGATAGAGCGGTTTATTGGCGCTCTCCCGGTGTATGAGCAAAACCTGAGGCGGAGAAAAAAAGAAGATTATAGGGCATACCGGAGGGAAATTGAGGACACCATCCGCGAATTGATGGGGTATGGCTAACGCCGCTTACTGGCAAAAAGAAAAGTTTATAGGTATGGTCTCAATATCTGCAAACGATGGAAAAAGATAATACCCTCTCAATGATATCTTTGGTGCTGAGCGTTTTCTTTTGGGTACCTCTTCTAAATATCCCTCTTGCTGTCGGTGCTATGCTCGCCGGAATGAAGGCCCTTAGCAAAATAAGCGGCCACCCGGATGAATATGGGGGAAAACCTTTGGCGATAGCCGGAATCGCCCTTGGTGCTCTTACGCTCTTGTTTACCCTTTATGGGTTTATCTTCTCAAGATAGGGGCAGGAGATTTCATTTAACCACGAGCGCGGGTCATTTCATTTTTTTTCATCGAAACATTTAAAAGAAGATAACTCCCGATTAGGTACGATAGCTTGAGCTATCAAATGAGTTAAATGGTAATTTTGGGGCAATAACAACTATGGAAAATCTCATAATGTCGTTTGGGGGGGTTCTCTTTGGCATCCTGTTTGCCTTTTTGTCATTTATTTTTTTGGTATTCCTAATTTCATTGTTTAAAAAAAGTGAAGTGGGCCATGATTTTCTTCCAGGGATATCTATTGTGATTCCCGCTTATAACGAAGCGAAGCGGATTGCTGGCTGTATCGCTGCAATTGCTGGAGCAGACTATCCCAAAGACAGGCTGGAGATAATCGTCGTCGATGATGGATCGGCCGATGACACAAGAAATATTGTGGCTGAAGAACTTTCAAAGCTGGAAGAGCAGAGCAAAGTAAGGGAGAATGGCACAAGAGAAATAGTGGCTGCAGAACAGCAGATCCGGCTGATTGCGATGCAGCATAAGGGCAAAGTGGATGCCCTGAACGAAGGATGCAAGGCTGCTACCCGCTCTTTTATCCTGACAGTTGATGCCGACACCGTCGTAGAAAAAAACTGCTTGAAAAGGATAGTCCAGCCCTTGTTCGATCCGAAGGTCGGGGCAGTCACTGGGACGTGCAGCGTCAAAAACGCTGATTCCTGGTTAGGTGCATTTCAGAGCATAGAATATCATTATAATAACCTTATCAGAAAAAGTTTTTCAAAGGTTTTCAGCAATGGCATTTGGTTTTTTGGTGCTTTGGCATGCTACCGGAAAAGTGCCCTTGAAAAAGTCGGTTTTTTCAAAAAGCAGACTCTTGCAGAAGATATGGACATTGCGCTCGAATTGCGGAAAGCAGGCTATGCTGTGATTCATGCAGACCAGGCTTTTGCCTCGACAGTCGCCCCAGTATCAATAAGGGGGCTTGCCATGCAGCGCTCAAGATGGTGGATAGGAGTATTGCAGTCTCTTTTCAGGAACAGGTCTCTTATAACCAAGGACAGCAGCGCCTCCACAAGGTTCCTCTACCTGAATCAGTATTGGTGGACAGGCTATGCCTTCCTCTCATTCCCTTTGATAGCATATCAGGTATGGTATTGGCTCCCTCTCCAGGATGGCTTAGCTTCAGTATGGTGGTACCTTTTTAGGTGGTTCTCCCTATCAGGCCCATTGTATGTCCTTCTGAAAATACCCGAGTGGGGCATTTCCTTTTACTCGATATTTGGGGTTGCCGGGGGGTTGATAAGCACGTTGATGATCCTTGCAGCCTTAAACCAGTTTAAGGAAAGGATATCCTTTAGGAATGCGCTCGCCGTGTTCTTCTATTTTCCCTATACTATACTTTTAAATAGTATTATCGTATTCGCAATAGGAAAAGAAGCGTTCAGGAAAGATGCCTATTTTATCGCAAGGTGATTGATTTATGAATTTTGCACAGGTAATCGAATTGATGAACAGCATTGGCCAGCGGGCTTGGGAATGGTATGTTTCGGTGAGCAGGCCGATCTTGGACGCCATCAACATCATTTTCGATAAGGCATTCTATGCCATCCTTTTTATTGCAATCATCATCTCGTTGCTCTATCTTGTCGCATTATTCTTCTCGTCTTTGCCCCGCAGGGACAAGCGATGGGTTTTTGACGAGAGCAAAGCTCCATTGGTTACCGTCCAGATTCCTACTTATAATGAGCTTGTTGCGCTCCAATGTGCGTCCCGATGCCTTGAATTTGATTATCCCCGGGATAAATTTGAGATTATCATTGGGGATGACAGCAATAGCCGGGAAGTCTCCCAGAAGATTGATGCTTTTGCCTTGCAGCATTCTCAAGTCAAAGTCACCCGAAGGGGCAGTAACCATGGGTATAAAGCTGGAAACCTGAATCATATGCTCAGTCATTCAAAAGGTGAAATCCTGGTCCTTTTTGACTCAGACTTCTTGCCCGAAAAAGGTTTCTTGAAAGAAATCGTTGCTCCCTTCCAGCACGATCCCGGTATTGCAGCAGTCCAGGCCAGATGGAAATTTCTCAATGCGGGCCAGAACTTTGTCTCAATCTTAGGGGCATCGGTTGTTGCCGTATTTCACCACATCACTCTGCCTTTCATTGGGCGCTCAAAGATATCCTTCCTCTGCGGCTCTGCAGAAGCGGTGCGCAAGGGCATGCTTGTTGAGCTTGGGGGTTGGCAGCATGGGAGTCTGACAGAGGATATTGAATACTCTCTGCGCCTGTTGAAGTCCGGAAAGAGGATAGTGTACCTTGATTACCTTGCCTGCGATGGTGAAGTGCCTCATAAGAGCAGGGATCTGTACAGGCAGCAGATGCGCTGGGCGTATGGTGTCATTTCTGCCTTCAGGCAGCATGGAAAGGAAATAATCACCAATGGCCGGCTGAGCCTTAAGGACAAGTTCTTTATCACCTTCATGTGCACAGGGTACCTTCTTTCAGTTATCCTGATAGGGTTATTCATCACTGGCATGTTGAGTTTCGTTACTCATCCTCCCGGCCCGATTGACTTTGGAAAGTTTCTCTTTGAGACTGGAAGGAATATCCTCCTCACGAGCGGCCTGTTATTGGTTACTGCCATAGCTTTGAAAAGGAGCAACAATGCAAAAAGCATCGGAAGGATGCTTGCCTCTTCTTTTAGTTATGGGTTGATGATGACACTCTATGTGAACATTGGCATCTTCAAGGTGATTGCAGGCCAGCCCATGAAATGGTATATGCTGACAAAGAAAGGTAATACTGATTCTGTTTGACCGCTCAAGTCCCATTACTGGCAATTTTACCCCAATGATAAGATTCTTTCCCAAATTATTGGCGGCTTGCCTTCATCATGGTTTTTTACCCAATGATAAGCCTCTTTTATTATCTTAGGTCGTAGGGCAGACTCCTCAATATCATTCGAAAAGGTGCCAAGTGCTGCAGGGGGCAATCCTCTTTCTCAGATTCATTTTTATATCCTTCTCCACCTCCAACATCCGATGAAATCAAAAAGCTCGCCTTCCTTCCTGTCAACAGGAAAAAAATTAATATTTTTACTGGGCACACTCATAATATTTCTTATAGTTACCCTGTTCCAGCTTTTTCACCAGCAAGGCCTTTTCTGGGACGAAGGAGTATATGATGGGATGGGGAAGTATATCTTTTCCCTGGGAACATCTGGGCTTTGGGAAGCCTCAAGGCCCCTCATAGTCCCATTGTATCTTGGTTTTTTATGGAGTATGGGGCTTGATGAGCTGCTTATCGGCAAGCTGCTTTCTATTGCCGCCAGCATGCTGGCCCTCGTGATGGTTTACGCCCTCGGCAGAAGGATTTTTTCAGGCAATGCTGATTTGCTCTCAGTAATTTTTGTTGCATTCTCTCCGGTCTTTCTTTTCCACTCGACGGCAGTTTTGACTGACATCCTTTCCGTAACTTTCGCCCTTGCCTCAGTATTTCAGCTGCTCAAAAACAGGCCAATGGTGGCCGGATTTCTTTTGGGGTTGTCTTTTAACACAAGATTCCTTCAAATAATCCTGGCAATCCCAATTATCGCATTCATTTTATTATTCCTCAGAAAAGGATGGAAGAGGATGCTGTCTCGATTTGCCATAGGCCTTTCATTCACGATAATTCCCTTCTTCCTCCTGAATGCTGCCCTTTACCGCAATCCCATTTATCCCTTGCTCCTCCAGGCAGTGATGGCCCAATCGACTGGATGGGTTTACCATGCCCCTGCTTCATTTTATGCAGGCCAAATTTTTCAGCAAAGCCCATTGTTGTTCCTGGCACCATTGTCTTTGATATTTATTTTTTTGGGGAAAGGCTTAGCAAGCACCGGCGGGATTGGAGTATCTAAAGGCGTCTTCAAGGCTCGGAGTGTCTTCAGCGCAAAAGACCTCTCTAAACTCAGGGGTATCTTCTATCTTAAAAATATCTTCAAAGCTGAGAATGGCTTGATGTTTAAGGCAAGCTCGAAATCGAAAAGGAGCTTGAAGTCTAACCCCCCCATAAATGCTCAGGTGCTATTCCCCGGAAAAAGAGAGAAAGAAATTTTCCTAATCATCCTTATTGCGGCAGCTTATTTGCTGTTCTTTTCAATTATCCCCCATAAAGAATCAAGGTTTGTGATCTCATTCTTGCCCTATGTTGCCTTGCTTGCAGCCTTTTCTATCACAGAAACTTACTCTATATTGAGAAGGTGCATCAAAAGTTGGGGAAGAAGGTACCTGATCATCCTCCTGGCAGGTTCTCTCTTCTTTATCCCTTTCCTTGCTGATTATAGCCTGCCCAGGCATTTGGAAATGGCAGACATGCAGCATGCTGCTCAATCAACTCCTTTGGAAAAAGGGATTTGGATCACCAACCCCCTCTTTCTTATCGGCACAAGCAAAAGGGCAGATATGCTCCTCTATTACCCCCTCTACAATTCAAAAAAGATTCAGGCAGCGAATTTGCAGCTTGGAGATGCGTCTATGATATTATGGCGCAGTTGTGATATCCTTCCCTGCCCCCCCTCAGACAGGAAGTGTGGATCAGAATCTGAAAAGTTTATTGCAGAGGCAAAAAAGCAGATGGAAACAGTATTCGAAAAGGACGATAATGGATGTGAGAGATTGGTGCTGGTAAGAAAACAGAGATGACAGGAAAAGTAATAAATTTAAGCTCGGGATAGGAAAGAACCCTGCGGGCTTTAGCCCGCAGTAGTTTAGAAAGTTTACTTTTTAACCTTGATAAAATCCCCTAAGGTCATTCCTTCAGTCCTTGCAAACCTGATCCCTTGCCCGCCTTCAATCTCTTCCTCAACAAGGGCGATATGCAAATACTTCTCGAGCTTGGTGGCCAGGACTATGCTCATCTCAATATGCTCCGTCTCGATATGATGGATGACTGAGAGCTTTTCATTGATTTTCTTGGCAAGTTCCTCTTGGGAAAGTCCGTTCTCTTCCCGCCTTTTTTTGACCATTGCGCCGAAGCCAGGCGCAATCCGTAGCACAACCTCCTCTTTCGGGTTGCCAGCTCCAAGCCTTGGGGCAGGTGTTCCGATGGCCGATTCTCGTAAGATTGCAGGTCCGATCACCTTGCCGAAAGAAGAGCAATTCTGGCAAGCAGCAAGCACAGATCCCTCGACGTGCACTCTGAAAAGATTCCCCTGTTTGCCGCACAGTTCACATTCCATAATTTTCCCCCGGGCATGGGGTGGCAAGGTTGCTTTTAAATCTATCTTATAGTAAATCACCAAAATTCTCGAAAATCCAAAAGGTGATTTACTATACTAGAAAATCTCGCAATATTTCGATAATTAACGAGATTTGCTATTATAGTGGCGCAAAAAAATAATTGGGCAAAAATTATTGCGCCACTATATTAAAGAACACAAACTATTTTGCTCAACTGTTTGTGTTCTTCGCTATATATTTAATTTTTTGGTTATTGGCATGAAAAAGTATTAAAGCAATTCCAAAGTACAGCATCGGCTTATCATCAGATAAGCTATGGGGCAGAAACTTCTGCCCTGTCCCCTTTCCCCAAAAATGATACTTTGACTTTGCCATTGAGGAACGGCAGGCAGAGATATCCATTCGGGTTAACCTCGATAGGCCCGATATTGAATGAATCTTCAAGTTTGTTGCTGAGCAGAAAGGTGTTATCCCCCGTCCTCGATTGCACGCTGTCAGAGATGAGTGGATTTTTATCTGGGTTGGTATCATCATTGATGAGGCTTTGGAGATTGGCTGGTGGATTAAAGGATTGCACGAAACAGATTTTTCTAAATTCCCCCCCGATAAAGAACTCCTCTTTTTTCAGTGTCCCGAAATCAGGTGCGATGCGCTTGATTGCTGAAGTGAGATCCGTCTTGAATTTGATGAGAGATACTTGATCTGTCTTCTCCTTGATGCCGGTAAGCGACCTGTATCCATAGAGCAGGATGAGTGAAAATACCACTATGGTGAGGATATAAACAAAAATTTGCCCTTCAATCTCTGCTTTTTTGACCATTATATTATTTGGAATAAGCACCCTCCGATAAAATATTCTCCCTAACTCCTCTCCCTAACTCCTCTCCCTAACTCCTCTCCCTAACTCCTCTCCCTAACTCCTCCCATATTATAATCCACCTCAGCCCTAAACTCTTGCAGTCTACTTCTTCCCCCTGACCTCTTTTCGAAGTTTTTCAATCCTCTTTTTGATCTCCTGATCCGAGAGCTTCAATGATTTGATATTCTGTTCGACAACATGCAATTCCTCAGCTTTGGAGATATCGCCTAGCTTTTTAAAAACATCCTGTTTAAGGGTATCTAACTCCTTAAATGGCCGCTTTGGGGCTGCTGGTCTTTCTGGCTGTTTTTCTGTCAGCTTTTGAGCCTGGTTTCCTGCTCCTCCAATTGTTTGTTTTTTATATTCAGGAGGAAATGTCAATCGGGGCTGCCCAGGAGCCTCAAAAGTGGGCAAGGGTTGTTCCCTTCCCCTTGAAAGAGAAGCACCCTTCCTTTTCTTAACCATGCTGTACCCTATCAGGGCTGCGATGGCAAAAACGACCGCTCCTCCAAACACAAGGAGATACCCGAACCCAAATTCAGAAGGAAAACTGCTCGGGTTTAAGGGGTCAGTGCCCGCATCAAGCTCTTTTTTGTCGGAGTGGGTGTCTCCGTCAGTATCTGCCTTTTTTGGGTCAAGCCCTTTGAATCGTTGGAACTCTTCAAGATTGGACAGCCCATCCTGGTCAGGGTCTTCATCAGGGTTTGCACAGGTCTTGCAGCCAAAATACTTTTGCTCCCACGAATCACTCAGCCCATCATTATCATTGTCAGTATCGCAGATGTCTCCTTTTCCATCCTTATCATTGTCGGTTTGATCAGTATTCCTGTCATTTGGGCAGTTATCTCTCCCATCATCAACCCCGTCCATATCAGTGTCTGACGGCCTGAGTGTGCATGCAGAATTGCTGCAGAATGCGCTGGTTGAGCAATCCTTGTCTTTGATGCATCGCTCCCCGATTCCGCAGGGCTGGCAGTTTCCTCCGCAGTCAACATCAGTCTCTTGGGGATCTAATTTGTTGTTATCGCAGGGATCTATCAGCTTTTCGCAGAGGCCGCTGCTCGCATCGCAATTGTTGCTCTTGCAATCTCCATTGTTATTGCATTGGTCCCCTTCATTGCACTTGCTGCACTGCCCTCCGCAGTCAACATCAGTCTCTCCTCCATTTTTGGTTCCATCAGAGCAGCTGGGCAGGATGCATTTGCCGAGCGAGCTGCAGAACCTGCTGGCGCAATCGCCGTCGATGGTGCAGTTGCTTCCGACTGGACATCCAGCCGCACAGCTCCCTCCGCAGTCCACTCCCGCTTCATTGCTGTCTTTGATGTTGTTAGTGCAGCTTCGTGGCCTGAGCGAAGTATCAACTTCGATAGGGCTGCTGGAAAGGTTGCCGCCCCGGAGCCCAAGGGTGTTAGTAGCGCTCACCGTAAAGAAATATTTCTCAGAGTTGTTCAGCTTAACAGATACACAAGTGTCTGTCCTGGAGGTGGTGCCGTTGGTTATCCTGACATCTGTCTCGAGGTCACGGAACACGAAATAAGAAAAGGATGCGATGCTGCTCTCATTCTCTGATGCGCTCCATGTTGCACAAAGCTCGTCGTCTTTGAATGTCTTTCCCGAAACATTTTGCAGAGGAGAGGTCATATTGACAGTGTTCATGGCCGGGGGCGTAGTATCGATGCTGAAGGTAAATGATGTTTTTATTTTTCCCTCTGCTGCGAACGTGCATTCGGCCGAGAAGGTATAGGTGCCGATCTTGATGGGTGTTGGCAGAGTCTTCGTATGTTGTTTCAGTATTCCATCCATATTTATTGGATTCATCATCTCTGAATTATTGGCAAGCTGGCAGGTTGCGTCTTTGTTGGTTGTGATATTGAAAAACGGCGAAGAGGTGTTGGTAAATTGCCCCGGAGACCAGACCGTGATGCCTCCGCTTGCATTGGTCTGGACAGTAACGTCGATAAAACTGGTCAGGGAAGTTAACCCCGCTTTGTTCTTGCACTGCACAAAAAAGCGGTTTTGCTGGTTGTCCTGCAGTGGAGGGCTGCCCAGCGGCTGTGCATGGGAAGAGCTATAGGCAGATTCCAGGCTCTCATTGGTTCCGGGAAAAGGGTCCATTGCTGCAAAGGAAACATTTGAAGTGTTGAATTTGAATCTGCATATGGTTGCATCATCTGTTCTTGCCTGAAGCATTGTTGAGATGGGGGTCTGGAAGATTGGTTCTGCCCTCAGCTCGGTGATCTGTGGTGGTGATGTATCTAACTCAAGATTAAACTGCTTGCTGGATATTTTTTCAGATGTATCCTTGCACTTCACGAAAATGGTTCCTGTGCTTGTAACTCCCTCGCGCCTATGCTGCATGCCGTCAGTTGTGGAAAAAGCAAGAGGCATTGACTCGAAAGGCTGGTCAAGGAATGAGTGCTTGCATTGGGCAGTCCTGTCTGTGGTCAGGGTTAAGTTGAAGGGGCTGGCAGCCGAAGCTCCAAATTTCGGTTCTTGTATGTGTATCTCAATGTCAGGGATGATGATTACAAACGTAAACTGGATAAGCTCCCCCATATTCCCATTGACATCCCGCGCCCTTGCCTGGACAGTAAAGAGCCCTTCGGTAAGGCCCTGCGTCGGTTTATAGGTAAAATTGGCATTTCCCGATGAGCTTTGCAGCAGTATCGGAAACAGCGTGCCCGATTGGTTGGTGAGATTGATTTGGATAGTATCGGGATTAATCGGCTCTGTAAAAGTGATGGTGATGCTGGGCCGTAGGTCGATTGATGCTGCAAGAGGTATCACTAATGCAAATAACAGGAAGATGATGGGCAGCTTTGTCCTAACTGTAGTTCTTTGTCCCCTCGATTCTTTTGCTGATTCTGTGATTGTCATCGGTGTTGGCCCGCAGTTTTTATTTATTTTATTAGCATTATATTCGTCCTTATGGCATATTTCAATGATCCATTTCAGGTTAATGTGCTTTGATACTTGTTAAGATAGCTCGTGAGGATATCATTGGGGATATCTGATGGTGAAAATGGCTCAAGGATGCCGACATAATAATTTCCCAGTGGCACCTGAGATATCCATGCAGCAATAACACTTGTTCCCAGGTTCCTTCTCAGTATCTTCTTGTTGTTGAATGTGGTTTTATCCTGGAGCCCAACAGGGCTGTTCACTTCTTCGAGTAATTCAGTTAATGATGCATTGCTTAAGACGGAATAGACAAAGGCGATGAAAAGGGTGTTGTTCCTCAGATAATTCCCCGTGTACAGGGTCACACCACTATCCTGCCCCTCAATATCGTCTGGAAATTCCTCTGATCCTCCGACATACCCGGGCAGTGTTGCGATGATGCAATCATTGAGGCAATGCTCCCCCGGTGCGCAGAGGCCATCCCCGCAGCTTCCGGAGGCAGATGCTGGGGCGATTCCAAAGGTGTTTTGGGCTGTGCTCATCTTTGCAACAGCGATTTGGCTGCAGGATTGCTGTCCTGAGACGATGACGCATCCTCCTGGGCCCTGGGTATCTACTGATATCCTTCCCTGGAGTGTTGAGATGTTGCCTTGTGAATTTTGTGCGGTGATGGTAAAATTATATTCTCCTTCGGCCGGCAGCGGATTGATGGCCCTGGAGAATTTTCCCTGGGCATTTCTGGGGAGGTCGTAAGTTGTTCCGCCGATGGTCAGCATCCCTGAGATGATGGTGACGCCGGGAGTGAATGAGATGATTGAGCCATTGAAAGTAGGTGTCCGTGTTGAGACGGTTGGTATCTGCTCAACTGCAAGGTTGCTCTGCACAAAAGGATGTTCAAGGAAGATGATTGGGGCAGAAACCTCAAGCGCCGAGTTCGCCAATACAGAGATGCCTTTTTCCTGCGCTTGTCTTCCTGCAGTGTCTTTGCAGGAAATGGTGAAGGTGCTGTTTGAAGGGTCGATGATAGGGATAAATGAAGAGTTATGCATCCTTCCAAAAGAGGGAGACGGAGACAGGTTTTGTGAAATGCCTGCAGCAGCAAGCGAGCATACTGCATCTTCATTGGTTTGCGCAGTGATCTTGAGCGAAGCCCCCGGCGGTATGTTGGTGATAAGGAAGCTTTTATTTCCGGAAGTGGTCTCAAAAAGCATCTTGGCAAAATAATCGATATCAAATGAGGTGATTGTAGGATTCTCAAGATCGGTTCTGAGCGGCCTGCTGTGGATTGCTGTATTGCCTAATGCATCAGTGCAGGAGATGCCTATGGTTTGTGTTGAGGTTCCTGCTGGAGTGTGCTTGATAGGCGTTGAAAAGGTTGCTGCGAAATGCGATGAATCGGTGCTGGCAAGGGTGTCTGTCCTTGATCCGGTAGTTGCCTGCATAGGGTAGGTTACCATGCAGGGGCTTGCTGCTTCATGGGTGGTGAAGGAGATTGAAGGCTGTATGGAGGCTGTTGCGTTTGTTGCAGGCTCAAAAGTGGTAAGCTGTGGGCCAAGGAGATCTTTGACGATAGTGAAATTAAATATTCCTGTCTGCCCGAAGGTGTCGTTGGCAAGGAGCACGATGTGGTTATTCGTCTCCTTCCCGTTTGCTCCAGCAAGGCTGATGTTGGCCTGGAATGCACCTGTTACTTTATTGAAGGAAACTCCTGAAATCTTAGTGTTGTTGACAAAGGCAGTTAAGCTGTCCAGGTTATCATCACTGACATTCCCGTTGATGCTCAGGAAGCTTCCTTTTGTCGAGGCAGTTTGTCCTGCTGCAGGGGCGCCCCCTATATCTGCGTTGTTGGTTATGGTATGGATGCTGATGGAAGGGAAGCCTCTATCCAGATTGATGGTTGCATTTGCAGTTCCTGCATTGCCTGCCCTGTCTCTTGCTTCAAGCCTGATATTTTTCTGCCCATCTCCTCCGAGGATGTAGATTTGCCTGGTGAAAACTCCACCCGAACAGTTAAAGGGAAGATCAGCGATGGCATTATCCTGGAAGAGGGTGGCAATAATTTCATTGGCGGGATCGATATTGTCTGAGCAGGTCCCATTGAGAGTGATCTGCTCTGTGGTGAATTGCTGCTGTATATTCCTGAACCCGGCGGCGGGAGGCGTTGTATCGACGGTTATATTGAAGCTAAAATTCCCTTCGGTGCCTTGGCCGCTGGTGCTGGCCGCTATGATAAAGAGGTCATAGGCTCCATCGGCGAGAGATGCTGTGGTAAAGGTGAATACTCTGCTTTCGGTCGATTGATTGCCCGTGGGGGCCACTCCATTAAGCTCAAGGATATTTACCGGCTCAGTAAAGCTGAAGATCAGCGAAGGATTCGAAACATTGACTGTTCTTCCATCAAGGTTGAATTGGGCCGGATCAGGCATCGAGGTATCTAAGACAAATTGCTTGCTTGCAGACCCAATATTGCCAAAGGTATCTTTTGCAGCGATAGTGATAAGATAGCTGCCATTGTTTTCGAGATAGGGTGCATGGAGAAAAGTGATGGCTGTTGCATTGAGATTTGAGGTAAGTTCACTGAAATAATAAGGTTCAGGGGTAGTATTGATAAGCACGGTGATATTGTTGACTGTCCCAATATCTGTAACCGCAGCGCGGATAGCCACAGTATTCTCATTGTAAGACTGGCCAGGGCTGGCGATAGTGATGGATGGTCCCGTAATGTCCAGGTTTACCTTTTGTATTGGGGAATTGGCGCTGGGGGGATTCTGTGCGGCATCAATTGCTTGGCCAAAGATGCCATTCTCCCCAGTTAACAAAGGTATATCGACGGTGAAATTGCCCTGCTGGGTAGCTGTTGTCTCCCCTGCCAATGAATTGTTTCCAGAAACATTTCGGTAGATGAAGACCTGCGCTCCGCTCTCGGCAGTCCCGGAAATTGTAAGTGTCTGGCTGCCTACAATATTCGGCAGCAGCGAAAGTGAAGGTGGTGATGAAATGGTATCCTTGACTAATTGGGCCGCATCTCTTGGGCTTCTGAACTCTTCTCCGTTGGGGAATTCTGCCTCAACCTCGAGGAGATAGCTGCCGTCTGGCATTGAGGAGGTATTGATAACGCCAATAAACTCTCTGTTTACTGCAGGGATGCTCCCGGCAAATAAGCCATTAAGATAGGCATTTACCTTTACCACCCCTTCTTCAGCTGTGCCGCTGACAGCCAATGTGCCTTTAAAGGAAGATATCCCTGATGGGGGTGGCTGAGTGAGTGACGGTGCTAACGGTGGAGTGGTATTGATAGTGTAGGAAATGGTCGTATAGATGAAATTCTCATTTATGTCATTGCAGTCGACAGGAACAAGATAGAAGCCATCTGCCTGGGTTGATGTGATATTGAAATGATTGGTGGAGACGAGCCTATTGCCCTGATTATTGAGGGAGGCCGTAGTGGCTGGCTGATTATTGAATCTGCATGCTCCTTGCTTGTTCACAATTACAAAAAGATCCGGCCTTCGGTCTGCAATCCTGCCATTAGGGCCTGAAGACAGGAATTGGAACGCCTCAAGCGTATTGACGATGAAGTTGAACGATTGCGGGTTTTGGGCTGTATTATTTGCCTTGTCCACACAGTCAAAGAAGATGCTGTGGTCTCCATTGCTGAAATTATTGCTGATGGTATGGGCGAGTGAGTAAGTATTGCCCATGCTCTGGCTGAGGCCTGCATAAGTATTTGCTCCCGATGTTGAGAACCTGCACAATGCTTCTTTATTGGTCGTTAGGGTGATGGTGTTTGCTGGATTATCATTGTAGAACAATGGCTTTGCTGAAGTGATGCTGATGATGGCCAGAGGTGAAGTGTCCGCAGTGAGGTAAAATCTTGTTACTGGTGTTGATTGGCCGGCCGAATTGGTGCATTTGACAAAGTAGCTGAATGTTTTTGGGTTGTTCAGGAACCAGTTTACATCTTTTTCAGCAAGATCGAATGTGAATTGGTGCAGCAGCCCTCCCTCAGTTGGCATAGGCTGGACAAACTCATTGAGGAAATCGCTTCTGAGTGAGTGCTCACAGGCCGCGATATCATCAGTCTCGATGGTGATGGGATTGAGCTGATGGTTCGTGAATCCAGTTGATGGCACAATTGAAGACAGCGAAGGGGCTGATTTGTCAAACAGGATAGTGCCATTGGCCTGCCCAATATTCCCCGCTTTGTCTGGAGCTCTGCACATCACATCTACAACCCTGTCAGAGGTTAAGCTCCCTAGCTCCAGGAGCGGCGAGCTCATCGCAGCATAGGTTCCCGATGGCGATATTCGGAAGAAGGTGTTGATGGTGCCCGTGCATCCCGAACGGCTGTCTGAGCAGGTGCATTGTATCCTTGCAGAACTGTCATAGGTGAAAGGCACCCCTTTGCTGATGGGGAGGGGTTGTCCTGAAGCATTTGTGGCAGTAAGAGATACAGCAGGCATCTCCTGATCAAGGATGATCTGCGAATTGTTTATTGCAATATTTCCAGCGCTATCCTCGGCTCTGATCGAGATGGTTTTTGTGCCGTTGGTGTCAGAAAGGTTGACAGGTATCGATCCCGTTGCAGCTTGCTTAAAAGAGGAGGTGATATCCAAAGGTGCGTTTTCCACATCTCCATTGATTGTCAAGCTTTTTAGGTTGGATTCAATAAGGGTTATGCCTAAGGTAATGCTACGTGTTGAGCTTGCATACGGAGCAGCAACAGAGACTGTTGGCGTGGTCTTGTCAACGACGATAGACGTAAGTGATGTGCTTTCCCTCCCCTGCTGGCTGCCTATTGTTTTTGCCGCTCGGACTGCAAGAATATGCTGCCCATCAGAAAGGCCAGCAAGGCTGACAACGAATCTGTTTGGGGCTTCCTGGATGAACTGGGCATCTCTGGCCAATGGTGCCCCATCTAAGCTCATCGAGATGACTTCGACCTGGGTATCAGGGAATAGTAAAGTAGCAATAAAGGTTTCAGTGCCGACAAACCAGAATGAGTTGTTGATGCTTTTTCCGCCAGTGATAGTAATAGTCGGATCGCTTGGGGCGCTGGTGTTGACCTCAAAGGATGTTGTCAGGGTGTTGGAATTTCCTAAAACATCGGTAGCAATGGCTGTTGCCGTGTAGCTCCCCTCCAAATAAGCGCTTTTCCCATCGCAGAGGTTTGATCCCAGGATAGCAAAAGAGAGCACACCGTTCTGGAAAGTAAGCTTATTCTGGTTGGCAAGAGGAGTGATGGTGCATGGCCCATTGATGGTGAGGCGGAGCAGGCTTGCATTGATTGCGCTTGCAGCATCAGTTATCTGGAATCGTAGAGATGTCTGATTATTGCTGGTCTGTGCCCCATTTACGGGCTCAAGCCCGGTTATTGATGGCCCCTCAGTATCAAGGAAGATGTTGAGCGTCTTTATATCGGGCATGGTATTCCCTAGAGTGTCATTTACGATGATATTGAACTGGTTATTGCCTGCGTTAAGGCTGAGGGGCATGGAGAATCTTTTTGCTGGAAGCGAGGTGTTGAAGACTCTGGCAAGGGTGCTTGATTTCTTGACATCGCGATAGAGCACGTCATCTAACATGACTGATGTTACAGGATTGGCATATTGGGATTGTTGGATCCGAATCCTTCGCAGGTCATGATCCAGCTCTACAAACCTTCCGGGCTTCATCAGGCCGGTTGCATCCCCTCTGAACAGCAGCACTCTTTGGTCTTTTGATGCATCCTGTACAGTGGTGTCAGCCCCCAATTCCTGGTCTTGAGGATTCGCAGTTATTGTCCCTAAAAGAATGAAATTTTCATCAAAGATGCTGATAGTTGCGCTCTGCTCAGTCTCTCCATAAAGGGTGATGGCATTCGTTCCGGTGATGTTGGGGAAGGGATCAAAGGAGATGTTTCGTGGCCCAAGGGTGTCTCTGATGACGGTAAACTGCTGGATTTCTGCATTTCCGGCAGGGTCAGATGCGTTGAAGGTTATGAAATTTATTCCCTCGATGCTGAGATTGGCGATGGAAGAGAAGCTGTTGCCAAAGAACGATGCAGCATGCCCATTGGCAAAGACATTGGCGGGCAGGGGCTCAACGCTGCCATTTATCAGCAATTGGGTTTCTTTGGTAGCTGAAGGTATGGCTGGCAGGCTCATATGGGGGGCGGTTCTGTCGATGGAGAAGGGTATTGCGTACTGCCTTTCAACAGGGGAAGGCCCTCCGGCAGAGGAAAGTGTTGCCAAATAGCCCCCTTCTATAAGGGAACCCTGGTTGAGGATGTAGCACCTCTGTGTCTCAGTCCGTAAATTTTGTTGTTCGATGATCGCTCCAGGGAAAGAGTTGAGGATAAGTGTTGCTGGGGAAACATTCACCGGAGATGCGAACATTATGCAAAAGAGCCCATTAGTTTCCGGTGCGTTGACGGATTGTCCAGCTGCAAACTCTTTTGGATTTTGCAGCAGCGTATTCTTTAAGCTCAGTTTGCTGATGTCTCCTTCTTGTGTAAAAATGGTGAACTTGAAATCTTTCTGCAGCCTGTTGCCAAAACTGTCTGTTGCCGTGATGGAAAGTTTGTTGTTTTCCGGCGGTGATGCTTCACGCTCATCGCGCAGCATGAAGGCCGGCGGTGTTAGCAGGAAGTTGTTGCCGTTCCTGCTTACGAGAGCGCTGGCATCAAATCCATTCAGGCTGAATGTCGTTTCCAAGATGGCCGAGATATCGGAGAGCACAATCTCGATGGGGATGTCTTTGCTCTTGCTCACGGCCGGGGGGGAAACCACATTGAACGAAGGTGCTTTTCCATCGACAACAACAAATGTATAGTTTATGCTCTTCACATTCCCGGCGGTATCTGCAGTTGAAAGAGTAAGGTTATACTCTCCAAGGGAAAGTCCGGTGAGGTTATAGCGGAAATGTCCATCTCCCTCTTGGGTAAGTGTTTCCTGGATGGTTGACTCAGGGAGGAGAGAAGCAGTTGAGAATGACGCTTCCAATGCTCCACTCCCCGGCATTCTGGGCCCGATGAGAGTGAGGTTGACAGCTTCTGTAAAGCTATGTACATCAGACGGTACCGCATCAATAACGATTGGATTTGTATAATTGATTGTATGCGGAATAGTGTGGAATGCCTGCAAGGTGGGAGGGGTGGTATCAACGACAAATTTCAATGCATATTTGTTGAGGATGCCGAAAGATCCAGGTCCAATCCTTTTTGCAGCATTGAGCGCGAGTGTATGCTGCCCATCGCTGAGCTCTGGGAGGCTTGTTATCTCGATAATATTTGCAGTTAAGGGGAAGCCGCTTAAGGGGATTCCATCGCTCAGCGCCGATTCAACAAATATATCTTCACTGGGAGCAAAGATTGCTCTCACCGATGGCTGTTTATCCTTTGTGTAGGCAATCCCATCATTCATGATACCCCCAAATAACCCCCCCAATGACCCCCCCAATGACCCCCCCAATGACCCCCCCAATGACCCATCTCGAATGTCGAGAAATCGATGTCGCTGTTATTGAGGTTGTCTTTATGCGTGAGGGTGATTATATAACTCCCCTCAGCAAAAGCTTGTTGGCCATTGCAAAGGTGAGTGCCCGATAGCACAAATGTTCCAGTATTTCCAGCCCTTTGCAGCCCGTTGGAGATGTTGATGCCATGAATGCTGCATTGCCCCTGGATCCCCCCGTCAATTTCTAATTCCAGGGAAGAATTATTTACTCCGGCAGCGTCATCGGTGATAGTAAAAGTTATATTTGTTTTGTTATTGCCAGTTATTGATTGGGGAGCAGGATTGATAAATGTTGCTTCTGGCGGGGTTGTATCGAGCCTGATAGTAACCCCTACATCTTGTTTAGCCTGGTTCCCAATGCTATCGAGAGCAGTAAAAGAGAGTTGCTGGAACCCTTCCTGAAGTGTAGCAGTGATAGAAAATCTTCCCTCAGGAGATGCCGTGTCATAAACCTTGATAAGCGTCTGCGTCCCGGCATTATAAGGCAACGGTGATTCAAGAATCACATTGGTTCTGGGCAACAGGAACTGGTTGTTCACCTGGGCTATCCTGATCCTTTCAAGGGTATCTCCAATTTGGATAAATCTTCCCTGGGCAAAAGGAAGATTGTCAGTCCTGTCAAAGGTTAGGGACAGGTCTCCAGCTAAGGCAGGGCTCCTTGGCAGTGCCACACCAAAAAATGTTTCCTTTTGATTTGCAGTTACTTGGTTGACTGGAGAACCTTGCCCATCAAGGATTATCACTTGCGCGCCAGGCTCTGTCTTTCCGGAAAAGGAAAATGATGGCTGTGAGATTAAGGAGGGGAATGCATCAATTATCAGCGAAGTCGGCCCGGTAGTATCCTTCCTGATTACGACACTTGTGCTGTTGCTGTTCCCTGCACCATCTGTTGCAGTAACCGTTATCGTATTATCGCCTTCCAACGGCAAAGGCACAGATGTGCTGAACGACTGCCCCCCTAATACAACATTTGCCCCGCTGGCTGCAATGGTCATTCCATTGGCTTTCACCGTAACAGGAGCAGCGTCACTGAAAATCCCGCTGATAACTGCGCTGCTTTCTTTTGTCGGGCTGATAACCTGATTGACAGAAAGCATGGGTGCAGTCCTATCTATCGTAAACGCAGCATCAAATATCTGGCTCTCCGGGGAATGCAGCTGGACAATATAGGCTCCCTCATCAATCACCCCATTGTTGAGGATAAAACATGCTTTTTTATCAGTCCTTAAGCTGTTCTGCTCAACGATGCCCTCATTTGCAATCCCATCGATGCTCAAAGCAGCCTGGACGATATTCACTGGCGTCGTAAATTCGGCGCAAAACAAAGCCTTGTTTGCATCAACAGCAACATACTCTCCGGAGGTAAACTCCCTGAGGCCCTGCTGGGTAACTGTCCTCAGCGAAAGCTTCTCAATCTCAGAAGCTCTTGTGAAGATAGTGAACTTGTGGGATTCGCTTTTTTGATTGCCTCTGCTGTCCCGGGCGGTGGCTACTATCTCATTGTTTTCAGGAATTTGCTGTTCAGCCTCATCCCTGAGCATGAAGGGAAGCGGCTCATAAGCATAGAGGTCTCCGAATCTTACCGTCGATGATGCACCGGTTGATTCAAGGTTTGGTGATTTGGAAATGATGGCATTGGCTGCTGAATCGTAGATTGCCCATGTGGAAGCCCCAAACGGCTCTAAGGCATCTTGTATCGGTTGGGGTGATGCAGGGTTTCCAATTATCCAATCTGCCAGCGCACCCAATGCTGTTTTGTCTTTTGCCACAATCATGATGTTATCACGGTGGGCAGCTCCCGGATTGCCAGTTTCCTTGATCGCAAGATAAGCCTGGTTGGGGAGAAGTGCGAGCGCATCAATCTCTTCCTTTACTGCCGTAATAAGTTGATTGATTCCTCCAGCGTCATCTAAGGTGATAATGGATATGCCTTTATCGGTTGAGGCAGGATCAAAACTATTTAAACCGTCAAAATCCGAAACTCCAAGATAACCCGCAAGTTTAGAAACATGCTGTATAACCTCAAAAGGAGCATCAGCTTGATCATTGATAAAGAGCTTTAGCGCAGCAGGCGCTGTCTCAAGGATAATCTGGGAGAGGGTATGTTGATTGCCGGCGATGGTGCCGATCTTCACAGGGTAAACCTCAACTCCGTTTATCTTGAACACCACAGTATCCAATGGGCTGATATCATTGATGAGGGATTCAAGCCTTACACTCTTGTTCTTTAAGATCTCCGGCTGTGAAGCCTGCGCAAAAGTCTGGAAATTAGGAGAGATTGAAGCATCGATGGCTCTCACCGCAATATCAGGAGCTTTGTCATCGATGGCGCTGAATGTCTCTTCAACGAGGCTGTTGGTATTCCCGGCCCTGTCCTGAACAAGGTAAGTGAGAAGATAATCCCCTGTCTCGATTGTATTAGACAAAGCTCCTGTAAAACGCCCATTTGCCTGCTTGATGAGCTTTATTTCCTGGCTTGCAGGGGATTGGCCGCTTCTCTCAACTCTTACCTTGACACTTTCTTCATCAACCCCTGTTGTCTGGTCACTGGCTATTACGTCAAAAATAAGCTGTTGGGTGTAGCTTCTCTGCCCGATATGTACCCCGGTCGGTGCCAGGCTCAATGTTGGGGGAGTAGTATCGACCACAATATCTTGGGTGAAAGTGGCAAAGGCGCCGCTTACCCCCGGGCTTATCTCCTTTGCAGCTTTTGCTGCAAGAACATGGCTGCCATCAGCCAAGGGAGGCAGGGTAAGGCTGAAAGAATGGTCATCTGTTCGGGTGAATCCAACCACTGTGTTATCAATTTTGATGCTCTCTGCCTCTATTTTTTCGGTTCCGTTAAATCTGATGATGGCTGAAGGAGTTGAGTCTGAAGTAAATGCCTTTCCATTCACGAGAATAGCGCCGTTGACAATAAACTCTGGTGACAAAGGAACACTTGTATCAACGGAAAAGCTGTAGGAATTTCCATCCCCGGCGATGTTGAATTCTCCTCCTGTAGGGTTTCCAAGGATGTCTCTTGCATTGATCATCAGTGTGTATATTCCGGCATCATAGGAATCTTTTCCATTGCAGAGATTCTTGCCAGCGATGGCAAAGCTGAGCTGATTATTGGCAAAGAGAAGGTAGCCGCCTGTAGTCAGCCCGGTGATGTTGCAGGGCCCCCTGATGTCCATAGTGAGCGAATCATCATCAACGCCGGCATGTGCATCTTCAACAAGTGCAATGATTGTTTTCTTCGTGTCGCTGACTGCCTCGCCCTCCCCCGGATTAAGCAAAGTTATCACTGGAGGGCTTTGGTCAAGAGTCACCCTGGCAGGCACCTGTTGTGCCAGCTCATTATTGAGGCTGTCAAGGGCAGTGACAGAGAAAGAATTCATTCCCGGCCCAAGCTGCAGGGAGATTCCAAATTTCCCTTCTTGGCTCCCTTGGTCAACAACCTTAACGGAGGTGCCGGGGGAAACTTCAGCCAGCAGTGAATCATTTAGGAAAATCTCTATGCTTGGAGGGAAAAGGCGGTTGCTCACATCAGCAATCTCATACCTTTCTTTCCTCTCCCCTATTTGGATGAATCTTCCTGTCTGGAATGGGGTATTCTGCTCAGAATTAAACAGCAAAGAAATGGCGCCAGCTGGTGCCGCGTTCTTCACCGTCCTGAGCCCAAAGCTATTCTCTTTTCCATTTGCTGTTGCAGTAGCGAGAGGAGACCCGATTGAATCAAGCAGGATGACTGACGCACCGGCCTCAGTCCTGCCATAGAAAGTAAACGCCGGATTTTTCGTCAGGTTTCCAAAAGATTCAAGGGTGAGCGAAGTCGGCCCGGCAGTATCCTTCCTGATTACGACACTTGTGCTGTTGCTGTTCCCTGCACCATCCGTTGCAGTAACCGTTATCGTATTATCTCCCTCGAGCGTAAGGGGGATGCTCTTTGAAAAAGTGTTCCCACTGAGCGCTGTTTCTGCACCGTTGACAGTC
>JACPBU010000097.1 GCA_016180165.1 Candidatus Woesearchaeota archaeon
TGTGTTTCACTGGTGGTTTACACTCGGGATTAGATCCAAGTGGAAAATGAGAACAAAAAATCCGACCCGAGCGACCGAAGGGAGCGAGCATACCGCCGGCCTATTGACCTTTGCCGAGCGGAGCGAGCGCAAATAAGAAAATCCTAAGATTTTCTGTTGGCGGTGGTCGGATTTTTTTGATAAAATCAGCAGGTTTTTGTCAAAAACGCAAAAGTGGCCGAAAAGCTTAAATAGAAGTTATTTTCTACAGTAAACAAGTGTTTATAAATCATTATTTATTTGAGGAAACAAATAAGATGGAAAACCCAAACAGGCAGGAGGAACTGCAAAAGTACCTTTACGCAAAGATAGCTCAGGCTCCTGAGCTCGCAAAAGGAAAAATAAGTTTAAATGAAAAGCCGCTTCCGTTAAGGCAGGCTTCAATAAGGCTGCAGAATTATGCCAGCTCCTTTCTTAAAGGGGCGCGCAATAACAGGGTTATAATCCTTCCCGGATTAAGGGGCACTGGAAAAACCACCATGCTTCTTCAGTTATACAGCTTCCTGACAGCTGTTGGCAATGTCCCTCATGAGAGAGTTTTATATTTTTCAGCTGATGAATTAAGAGAATACCTTGATGCATCAATATCTGAAACCTTGAAAATATATTTTGAGGATATTCTAAAAACCACCCCCGTTTTTTTAAGGGAGAGCACAATTATTTTAATTGATGAGGCTCATTTTGATGCCAACTGGGGCGCAATCGCAAAAATTCTCTATGATCAATCAAAGAATATCTTCCTTGCCATCACAGGTTCATCAGCCCTGAGTATTGAAATTAGCCCGGACTTATCAAGAAGGTCGATTAAAGAAAAAGTTTTTCCCCTTAGCTTTTCTGAATATCTCCTCCTTAAGCATGGTTTGGAAATTGATGAAGAGATAAGCACCGTCCTGAAGTCATTGGTTTTTTCTTTGGGCCCGCATAATCTGGAAGAAGCCTCTAAAAAGGAGGTTGAAATGCTCAACTATTCTTCAAAAATAGGCAGGGAGCTCAAACAGGAATTTCTGTCTTATCTATCGCTAAATGACCTGCCATTTAGCCTTGGAATTGAGGAGAAGATAGTATATGGCCAGATAATCAGCATGATAGACAGGATTATAGACAAGGACATATTCTCCATTCAATCTTTTAAGTCTGAATCGAGAGAAACGATAAAAAGAATAATCTATTTTTTAGCCACTCAAAATCCGGGAGGGACATCTGATGCCAAATTAGCTGCTTACCTGGGAGTATCCTCAAAACAGGTAAGGAATATCTTAGATGTGCTGGAGAAAGCACATTTAGTCTTCAGCGTTAAGCCATATGGCGGAGCTGGAAAGATAGTCAGAAAATCGTGGAAGTATTATTTCCTTTCAACATCAATAAATGCCTCAGTCAGGTATGCATTAGGGACTTTCGATAAAAACAGCAGGGAGATGCTGGGGGTTTTTATGGAAAGCATGGTAGCTTCATATTTAATAAGAATGAGAGAGACAGCTAATCTGCCAACGGGAATATTTTATGACGCAGATGACCATGGAGTAGACTTTATAATTCATGATGGAAAGGAAAACATTATCCCTATAGAGGTTAGTTATGGAAGAAAAGATAAGGGGCAAATTGAGAGGGCAATTAAAAAATATAATTCAAAATATGGAATAATCATAGGTGACTGCCCCAATATCAGGAAAGAAGGGAACATTATTTATATTCCATTTACAACATTTTCAATGATTTGAAACAACAAACACAATGGGATTTAACACCATAGGGATTTGGCTAATCTTCATCAGCCTCAGGAACTCCAGCCCCTACCCCAGATTTCACTGAAGGGGAGATTTAATAGCAAATCTCATTAGTTATGGAACATAAAAAATGCTTTGCATTTTTTAGTGCTCAAAAACCTTTGGTTTTTGACACATTTGTAAGATTTGATAGAATAGTAAATTGCATATTAAAAGTTCCAATATTTGTGCAATTTACTATAACAGGAAGATTTATATATAACAATATTGTTATGATATTATAACAAACATGATAAAGAACAGCGAAATGGGCATCTTGGTAACATTACTGGAAGATTTAAGCAGAGAGCTTACCATTGCTGACTTAGCCAAGAGCCTTGGCCAAAAATACCCTCAGGCATTCAGGACGGTGAAGGGGTTAGCTAAAAAAGGGCTCATCACGCTTAAAGCCATTGGAAAAAGTAGAGTCGTTCAGCTTGACTTTATGAGGAGCCATCCTGAATATTCCCAGGCAGAGCTTGAGCGGTTATCTGGCAGGCTGTCAGATAAGACCCTAGTTGGTGTTTATGAAAACCTTACTAAAATGCACACGCAGCCTCCAATGGTGCTTTTTGGCAGCTATGCGGCAGGAAAAGCAACGAAAGCCTCAGATATTGACATACTGGCGATTATACCCAAAGAAAGCAATCCTGAAAGCATTGAAAAAAGTATCAGGCAATCAGCTCCGGCATATCCCCTTGACGTGAATGCCATTGCCGAAGATAGCCTCTTTGAGATGTGGGCTCATCCGCAAAAGCTATCCGTAGGCAATGAGATCCTCAAAAATCATATTTGTCTCTTCGGAGCTGATATCTTTATTACTTTGCTGAGGAAACGGTATGCTGGAAGATAGGCAAAAAAGAGAGAGCAGCCATGTTATCAAAATGCTCATGTCTGAAGGGCTCGTCATTAAGCCTAAGAGTGGAACAGGAGAATTTTTTATGGAAAAGAGCAGGCAGTCACTGGCTACAGCTTCAAGGCTGCTTGAGCTCGAAAAAGAAGAGTCTCTGCCTTCCCTAATGTGGGTGATCAATGCTTCCTATTATTCCATGTTTTTTGCAGCAACTGCTCTTCTGGCAGGATATGGCAAAAAGATTGATCGCGAGCAAGGCATTCACCGCCTAACCTACCATGCCTTAGTTCACTTCTTTATCGTTGAGGACAACAAGCTTGCAAAACATTTTATTGATCAATATAGGGAGGCGATTGAACAGGCAGAAGAGCTCCTTCGGCTGGGTAATCAGGGGGCAGAAAGATTAATTGCTGATTTTAGCAGTGAAATGAGAAAAAGGAAGATATTTACCTATGAATTGGGGGAAATCGCTGAAAGGAAGAAAGCGGAGGCATCGCTGGAAAGGGCAAAAAATTTTGTGCGTGAAGTTGAGAGTATGCTAAGGGAACAGGCGGGATAGTAAGAGAAAACATAAAACACTTACGGGGATGCCTCCATCAAAAAATTCTATTCTGACAACACCGACCATTTTATAGAAGACAGCAGCCTGATAGAGGAGCTTAAAAAGCGAAATATCTCTTCCAATGAAATCCTGGACGAATTCTCCCATCAGCAGATTAAAGATGAAGATGTCTTGCTTGTCCTTGCCTGTTCCCTCCTTGATATCGGAAAGCTGATAACTTTTAATATAGCAAGGGACACAAATAATTGAGCAAATAAATATGTTCCTTGCTTATTAAGAGCGAACAACTAATTCTCAATTATTTTTGTTCGCGAGTATAGAAAACATTTAATCAATAAAAAGGCAGATATCCAAAATCTGTTAAAAAGGTATAGCCTCAGCGAAATTGAAATAAAACCCCCTAGCGAGGCTAATCATAGGTTTCAGCTTCATAGCCTCAAGCAAAGGGATTGCCATATTTAAATGTTTTGCTGAAGCCCAGCCCATCCAACGCCCCGACGGAAAAACGGAATACACCTGCAAATTCACCTACAACGCCGCAAACCCTAAAAACGCCGGAGTCAAAACCCTTTCCTTCAATGTCCTGCTTTCAGTAGCCTCAGCAAGGTACCTTTACAGCACCTATCTCCCAGTTAAGGAAGGCGAAAGGTTCAGCAGGGGATTCATATAGAGAAATGCGTTGATTATAGCTAACGACACAAATATGTCAAAAACCGCAAAAGTAAAAAATCACATATATTAAAACAAGAAATTTTGGTGCAAATGAAAATGCCATCAATACACATCCCCTATTCATTAAAGATAGGAATCTCAATCATAATTTATTTATTGGTATTTGTGCTTAGGGGTATGTTTGGGGCATGGAATAACACCGATAAGGAAATTTGGGCGTGGTTCTCATTAATTATTTGGTATTTGATTATCCTAATTTGGGGATGGTTTGCCTTTCATAGTGGAAAAATTTGATAAATTGATAGAATTAACAAGTAACTTATGATTATATCTGTCCTTAAATATAAATGGCTCTTATCCCATTTTAGGGAAGATTTTGCCTGATTTATTGGTGCCTTTTCTTGGTTTTTTATGGCGAGAATCATGAACACTCTTGGGGGATAGAACCGAAACTAATGTCGTCGGTAAAACGGCGATTAAACTCTATATATTCTATCCCAGGACGGGAGAAGAAGAAAAGTTTTATGCTTTATATAAAAAAAAAAAAAAAGAAAGCCCCATTGCAAAAATTAAAGATGCCTTCCTCTTGCACCTCTCAAAAGCAGTTAGCCTCTTCAAAGCATCCCTTGCCCCCAAGCTTGCTGCCATTTTCCTCCTGAACCTCTTTTTCACAGCAGCAGCCATCGCCTCCATCAATGGCGCTAAAGCTCTCATCCTCAATAAGATGGGCTCATTGAATCAGATAAGCCTGGAAAATCTCGGCGCTAAATCCGAGCAGGAGCTGGATTTTATCGCCACCACAGCGAGAAACTTTCTGGGGGTGCTTTTTGGCAGCATCCTTGCAGCCATTGCGATGCTCACAGCAGCTTGGTCGCTCTGCCAGCATTTCATCTACAGGATAATTGCCGGAACAAAAGCCACTGTCGGTAAGTCAATCCTCCTGGACCTGCTCTGGATTCCCTTATGGCTCCTCATGTTTTCTCTTATCCTCATCGGAGGCATCCCTCAGGCTGTCCAGCGCACGCTTCTGATAGCTTTTCTTCTCTTCCTCCACTTTTCCTTTATCCTCTATGCCCGCTTCGCCCGGACAGGAAGCTTTAGCTCAATAAAAAAAGCATTCGGGGCAGGCCTGAGGCTCCACCATTTTGTCATCCCCTATGCGCTCGCATCCATTCCCCCCGCAGTCTTGCTCCTGCTCCTCTCCACCTTTAAAGATGCTTCAACCCCGTTCCGGGCAGCAAACATTATTATACTGGTTGGGGGAGTAAGCATTGCACAGGCAGTCCAGGCAAAGATTGGCGGGGATTAAGGCCCTATCCCATTAGGGGCTCCTGTTTAAGGGGGCACGATGATGCAAGGTCAGGTCCCTCAGCCTACCGAGATAGGCTCTAAGCATATCAGGTGAAAAGTGGAAGCTGAGGTCAAAAAATAAATGCTTGAAATGGATGGATACTGGGGACTGTGCCGGATTTGATGGATATTATTGTTTTATTGCTCAGGATATTGAAAGTGATTCAAATGATCTTATAGAAAGGGGCCATGTCAAGTCCCATCAAAAAGAGGATTTATGGCGGAGAGTAAAAAAAGGGGCCAGATAACGGTATTTATAGTTATTGGCCTGCTCATGCTTCTGACCTTCATCCTCCTTGCGAAGTTCAGGCGTGAATCTGTCGAAGACATTGAGCTGATAAACCCTGAGCTTGTTCCAGTCCAGCAGTTTGTCGAAACGTGCACCAAAGAGCTTGCCAAAGAAGCATTGCAGCTCATCGGCTTTAACGGAGGCTATATCTATTTCCCCGAATGGATTGATGCAGGGCCGGGCAGGGTGCTTCAGCCAACCCCGAATAATGAGCTGAGAAACCCATTGTGGTGGTTTGATGGGACGATGGCTATCCCCACTCTCCAGCAGATAGAGGGCGATATGAACAGGTTCATCCTTGAAGGCTTGCCAAGATGCCTTAACAACTTCACAGCTTTCCACGACAGGTATATCATTGAAGAGCTGGGCAGTATGCAGGTAGTCACCCTGTTAGGTGAAGAGGATGGTGTAAAGGAGGATGTTACCGTCCGCACTGAATACCCCCTCAAAGTCAAGGACAAGTTTAACACCACCCTCGCTGAGCTCCAGAAGTTTGTCATCACCCTCCCGATTCGGTTCAACAAGATCTACAACCTCGCAAAAGATATCATGGAAAGGGAAAAAGCTGATTTCTTTATCGAGCAGAAAGCCCTCGACCTGATCAACCTTGACCGGCAGATTCCCACGACAGGCATCGAATTCAACTGCAAGAAAAAGATCTGGGAGAAGCAGAAGGTCGAAGAGAGGATAAAAAAGCTTATCTCAGTTAATTTTAACCACATAAAGATAAAAGGCGCAAAATACGACCCCGATGCAGTGCTTCCTTATTTCCCCGACCCCCTTCCCCAATGGAAAGGCAAGGTCTCAAAGGCCCAGGTCAAGCAGATGTCCAACACCAAGGCAGACGAGAAAGATTTTGATTACCTGTTCAAAGACTCTGACAATACCTTCAAGGATTCTTATTACAATGCCCATTATGTGTGGGATGTTACTGACAATAAAAAAGATTACAAAAACACCAGGGTCAATGTCCAGTATGACGGCCTGTCCCCCCAGGGCAGCTGGCCTTTTGTCATGAAGATAAGCCCCTCAAGTGGCCCCATCCTCCAGTCAGGCTCCCAAAAAGGCACGAAATATCTTTCTGCATTCTGCATCAACACCTGGCATTTCACCTACAGCCTGTCCTTCCCGGTCAAAGTCACCATTGTCGACGAAAAAACGCCATCTAACAGCCCTTACACCTTCTCTTTTGCTTTCATGGCAAAGATCCTGAAGAACTACCCCGACAAGTCAGAAGCTGACTTTGCCACATTCTCGCAGAGGAGCATCTACACGTCTGACGAATACTGCGCAGACCTGAGCAGCAGCCATGATATGTTTTTCATCGCAAAAGACGCAGTCACCGAGACAGAGATCAACAACGTCAACCTCACCTTTACCTGCGGCAGGTATACCTGCCCGATAGGCAGGACAAAGCCGGACTACGACAGCAACGGGCTCCCCTTATTCAAAGGCAGGGTGCCTGTCTGCAACAACGGCATATTGAGGGGAATCAAGGAAGGCTATGAAGACGGTGAGATGTTCATCCAGACAGAATTTGAAAAAGCCTATTATCTTGATATGCAGCCGGTCAAATATTTCAACATCTCGGTAATAAAGCACAGGCTTGATGCAAACAACATGCCGCTCTCCCAGAAGCCCCTTGAATCCTCAGAGCAGGCGCTTATCATCCTTAAATACCCCCCGAAAAAGTTTGAATCATACGCCATCCTCGAAGGCTCCTCATCGCCGGAGGCAGGAAAGCTCCCGCCATTGAAGCTCCTTGCCAGGGAAGATATCACCTATGAAGTTGAATTGTATATCACCGATAATGAGACGATGAAAGGCGGCTGGCTTGGAAATGTCACCATCGGTAAAGACGCGAACAGGCTTGGCAGCAGGATCATCTTCCACGCAGTTGAGGAGGATTTCAAAAAAGACGATGACCTCGCTTATCTTTTTTTCGAAGCGCTCCCGGAACTTTCGAAGAAAATTCCTATTCACGAGGTAAGATGAGAAGGCAAAGCGGCATAAAAAGAAGTGTACATTCCCCAGTTTACATTCCCTCATCAAAAAAATCCGACCACCGCCAACAGAAAATCTTAGGATTTTCTTATTTGCGCTCGCTCCGCTCGGCAAAGGTCAATAGGCCGGCGGTATGCCCGCTCCCTCCAGTCGCTCGGGTCGGATTTTTTGTTCTCATTTTCCACGAGACTGATTATCTCGCTGTCAACCACCCATGGAATACATGGGTGGAAAATGAGATTTTAACGGTGTAAATATTTTATTAAGGGTGTAAATATTTATTAAGGGAGTAAATGTTTTGCAATGATTTGCCCCATAAAAAAATAGCCCCAAAAGAAAAATTCAGCCTGAAAGAAGCCAAAATGCCTAACCTGCCTGCCAAAGAAAAGCTCGCCCTTTTCCTTATAGAGCTAGTCATCCTCATGCCTTTCGCATTTGTTGATGCCATCACCATCCAGGATGGCTCATTGAAGGTTGAGGGCCTCACCACCAGCTCAGCCTCGATTGCCTGGGATACCGACGTCATTGGTGACTCTCTGATTGAATTTGGCAAGGGAAAAAGCCTTGGCCAGCAG
>JACPBU010000098.1 GCA_016180165.1 Candidatus Woesearchaeota archaeon
GGCGGAATATTGATGTTAAACGCATTCAGGTCGATAGCTTTGTGGAATCCTGCTTTTGATATGAGCCGTGAGTAATATTTTGGGGCAAAATTAGTTGAGGTTGTCGGTATTTCGTTGAATCCTTGGATGAGTAATCCAGTCTCATAAAGGGTGGATGCATTTATCGGCCCCCTGAGGATGCTCATCCCTTTTTTTATAACCTCTTTTTGTGCTTCAGCAAAGAGCAGGTCTGCCACGTTCTGGTCCCGTATACTCTCAAAAAATCCAAAATAAGCGGCTTTTTCTTTTGCAAACTTTATGTAATGGCTGTTGAGGAACACAGAAATCCTCCCGGCAATCCTGCCTTCTTTCTTTGCAAGCAGGAGGGTTTTCGAGACATACCCCCATAAAGGGTTCTTTTCGCTGAAAAACCTCAGCTGGTCAGCAATGACCGGCTCAACCCAAACCTTGAAGTTTTTGTAGACCTGTTCGGGAAAGGTGAGGAACTGCAGGAGGTCTTCACTTTTTTTTACACGAACTATTTCAATCTTCCCTGCCGTGCCCGCAATGCCTTTCATGCTTTCCTTTTGGCGGCGGTTGTTTATAAAATTTTGGAATGGATTCGATCAGCAGCCCCCAATCGCAACATATTTATACACCTCCTCGTTCCAGGGTCGTGACTTTAAAATGATGACATTTGGGGGATTGAAAAGATGAACTTTTTTAAGCAAAGGAGGTTTGTTCATCCTCCCGAGGAGTTTCCAGTATTTGCAAACAATGTCATTGGATTAGCGAGGCTTACAAGAGATAACCCCGGCCTTGAAGAAAAGCTTTTAGTGGAAGGGACACATCTTGATTTTAAGTATCTCCTCGATGCGGGGAATGAGCTTTCTGGTATGGACTGGCATAGGATTTGCAGGAATGCCCAGCTCCTTTGGCAGGATCCCGAAATTATTTACCGGGTTGCCTCAAGGGGCCCGAAGAATTTAAATCCCTACGAAGGCCTGCTTGGAGCATTCTTTGGCATCTTTTCTGATCCAGTCCTTACAGCTGCTGCTGTCCTTCCTCTTGATATTTTTTTAGGGAAGCTGATCCCGACTTTGAACGGGAGGTTCAACCTGGCCAAAATTGGACCTTAATGATTGCAGGAGTGTTAAAGGTTTCTTACGCTCTTTCCCCATGCTTTACGGAGCGCCTCCCGCCGAGGTTAAAGAGCCTCACTGCTGTATTCAGGTTAAAAATATTGATTGGATTGATGGGAAGGGATACAGGGTGGAAGGGAACAAAGTGTTTGAATTCCTTGTTGACAGGGAGACATTAGAGCCTGTTCAAGGCACAGAACAAGAGTTGCCAGAGAGGTTAAGCCCGGATGGGGCATTTAAGATTGGTGGAACGGTGTATGGCTCGAGAGCCTGTGAGTACCATCTTGAATTTCAGCCGATGGGGTTCCCAAGCAAGCTGTGGCGCAGGACAGGAGCACGGGCTGTTGCTTATTTCTTTTCGGGAAAAACAATGGAAAAGGAGCTTGAAAGGAGCAGGCGCCGTTATGATGAGGCTCAACTTTTACTGACTGAGAAGGTTGCTGCCCTGGAGAGAACAGAAGTGGCTCTTGCAAAACAGGTTGAGCTTTCTGGACAGCTGCAGCAGGTCCATGGCCAATTGAAGGAGATGTATACAACATTAGAGGTCAGGGCAAAGGCGCTTGCAGGGGAATTGGAGGCGCAAAGGGCTAATATTGAGCTTGCCTCTTTGGTCAGGGGTTTGGGTCATCACATAAAAGGCCCATTAGGTGCGGTTCAGAGCACTCTCGACGGGATGGGAACTGTATTAAAATCTCTTGAGTCCGCTGTAAGCACAGACTACTTAGAGCTTCTTCAGGGGCAGATGGGGATTGCAATTTCAAATGCTTATGAAGCCAGCCGTTTTATAGACATCATAACAAGGGTAGTAGCCGCTGGAAAGCCAGGAAATATTTATGCGCAGCCGGCAGGTAACTATGTCAGGGAAACACTCCAGCCAGCTGTTCAATCGCTTAGGAGAGATTACCCTTCTATCCCGTTTGAGGAATCTTATTCCAGCACAACTCCTGTAGGCGTCAATGATCAAATCAAGATTGCACTAAATCACTTGATGGTAAACGCTAATGAGGAGATGCAACGCGGGAATATCATCCCGGCAAAGCCATTTAGAATCTCAGTTTATGATGGGGATGGCGGTGTTTACATTAGTGTCACCTAAATGCTTTAATGCATGCGCCGAGCATGGAAACATCAGAAAACGGTGGGCGTGATGCAACCAGAGAAGAACGCCTGAATCTCCTTATAAGGCCGATGGTGTCAACAAAAGGGGACGAGAATACGGGGATGGGGCTTGCAGAAGCTTCTGCAATCTGCCTTGGATTAAAGGGGAAGCTGAGGATCCATGAGGCCGATGGATGTTTTGAAGCAAGGATTTATCTACCAGGAAGGTGAGAACAATGGGGCATTACAACAAAGGATTTAATCGGTATGTGTACAAAGTGGAGGATGTAAATGGAACTCCGACATTGAGGTTTAATCTAAGCCTTAGTCACAGGAATCAGCCGCTGCGCATCCTTTATGCTGATGATAACCCCGATCAAAGGAAATCGATGAATGTCGGCACATTTGTCTCGGAAAGGCTTGCCCATATGGCGGCTACCACAACAATTGGCCCTAAGTCAATGCCGGTTGTTAATATCTACACACTTTCCAGTGCGCAGGATTTCATGGATTTGTTCAAGGATCCGGAAGGTTACCTGGAGCAATTAGTGAGAGATGCTCCTCACTCAGAAAATGAAGAAGCAAGAAGGGCAATTGCACTTAAGGGTTTTCTGGGGTTTGGAGAAACCCAGGAAGGATTCATGGCTCGTATGAACGCACCAGATCAGGCGATTTTTGATTTGGTATTTTTGGATATCAGGATGTCTCAGGCAGAACAGGGGAAAAAGGATTATTCCGGCCTGCACGCGCTTCGTGATGCCTTAGCTGCTCGGAATGATGGAATGCCCATAAAGCTTCCCGATGGCACTCGGACATCCTTAAAAGCAAGATTTTATGGATTTCCCATCGTGTTTTTGACGGGGTATAATGAGTTCGGAGCTGACTTGACAAAACCCAAGATGGAGGGTGTTCCGCCAGTCAGTGAAGCTGATGGCTTCGTCTCAAAACCACTGGTGGCCAGCTCGTTTAAGCCGGCAATGCTTGAATTTCTTGATGGGAAATGGATTCACCCGGAGCTTGGGAAGAATTTTCTAACTGATGATTACAAGCATAAACCAAGATAGGCCAGAGCTTTCAGGCAAAGAGCTGAAATCAATGTATTTGTTTAGCATCCTTAGGTCGAAACGCCTTTGTTTTTACATTGAGTCCGTCGCGGGGGGACGACCCCTACGGGGACGCAGGACAACTATGTCTCCCGTCGAGCGTTTCGAAGATGCTAAACAAATACAAATCACTTGGAACTGGATAAGAGCCTGTCCAGGTTAGGTGTTTCGAGCTAAGGGGCCCTTGGCAATAACACTAACCGGCTTATCTGCCAACCGGGATAGGCTCTAAGAAAAAAATAGAGAAAAAAGGGAAGATTACCCTACCGATGCCTTCCTCGCAGCACTTGTCACTCCCCGTAACGCTCTTCCTTTCTTATCGCAGATCCAGTTGATGCGGGAATCAGCCCTGATGGCAGGGTGATCCCTATCTACGAGGATGACCTCATACCAGAAATATTTTCCAGTCTCACCGACGTAATAGCTGTTCAATGCTGTGCAGTTGAGATAAGCTTTCTCTGCGCGCTGCTCAGCAATCCAGCCGTAGCTCATATGCAGGACTTTCTTCCTGCGCATGTTTTTTGGCTTCCTGCCTCCCGCAAAGGTTGGCCTCATGCGGCTCATGCGGAGCATCTTTACTCTGGCAATAAGATAGCCTTGCTTTGCCCTATAGCCCAAAGAACGTGCACGATCAATCCTGGTCGGCCTTTCGACCCTGATGATGCTTGGCCCATCAGCCCAGGCGACCATCCTGTCTTTCCATATCTTTCCTAAGCTTTCCCGTGGCTTTTTCCACGCTTCCCTGACATATTGATACATTCCCATCGTAGCCTCCATCACATAACGATTAAACCAGTATTTGGTATTTTCTTTAAGGTTCAGGTAAGCAACTACCCACATCCCTTTGCTGCTGAGTATTTTGCCTCCGTTTAAAAACCTATATGGTTTTATGGCCAGCCAGTGGGCAGGTTATATTGTTTTGCCAGTTTATAGCCCTAACAGCATATTGAAATAGCATCTCATAATCATTCAGCGTTCTGAAAATGCCAGCCGAGAGATAAAAATACTCTCCATTCGTGCATAGTCGGTGAGTTTCAAACGACTGAATGATTACAACCTCTCGAAACATTTATATAGTTCAACTTTTAAAATAGAGGCTATGCGTTACACCCTACTTGTGATTATATCACTCCTCTTGGTAGCAGGATGTTCCCAACAGGATTCCTTTAAGGGAGATTCTTCTGGGGAGGCAATCGAGGCAACCGGAAACTCTTTTGAGGATAGTCTCCAGGCATCTGGCCAGCCGCTCGGGAATAGCCAGGATGGTTCCATTCAGCAGGATTCCGTTCAGGCGGAAGAAGCAAGCAAGCTCGAACTCCTTGAGCCAGGCAGCGTTGAAGCAGAGCCGCAGCAGGAAATACCTTCAATATCTGAAGGCCAGGCAATCAGTATCTACAAGACAAAATTTTCAGCTGACGATATATCAATTGGTATGGGCACCAAAGTCACCTGGATGGTTGCTGACGGCAGGAGGCATATCGTGTCGTGCTATAAGGATGGAAAGCGGCAGTTCCAGAGCAAAGAATTATATGCTGAAAATAAATTCTCGCATGAATTCAGCCAGGCTGGGACTTTTACCTGTGTTGACAGCATCTATGGCCATCGCGGCATGATTAGAGTCAGCCAGGAGATGGGGAAGGGTATGGCTGCGCCGACCGGATATGCCATTAACATCCCTCAGGGCGCCTCAGAACCAAGCTATTTTGTCATGCTGCTCATTCTTGCTGGCATTTCATCAGCAGTCTTTTTCTCAAGCAAAAGGAAAAGGTAATAGGCCTATTATTTCGAAGAGCATAGATAACTGATCAAAAAAGTTTGGGTTCCTTAATATGGTGGCGCATTAACTATCACTCAATTATTTAATTGCGCAATATATATTCTAAAAAACAACAAACTATTTATAGGTTGAAGCATATGCTCGCTGCATGATTGACCAGTCTAATATGCTCAAGGTTCTTGATGCCTTCCCCGATCAATGCAAAGCGGCACTCTCACTCCCTAAAGGATTGGTGGTGGGCAAAGAAGTTTCTTCCATCATTGTCTGCGGCATGGGCGGGTCTGCTGTCGGAGGGGATCTGCTGAAAGCTTTTGCAGCAACAACAAAACTTCCCGTCTTTGTCGTGAGGGATTATTCTCTTCCCAAGTTTGTTGATGAATACAGCCTGGTCTTTGCTGTGTCTTACTCGGGCAATACTGAAGAGACATTATCTGCTTTTGAAGAGGCGAAGCAGAGGAAAGCGCAGATTATCGGCATAACCTCCGGCGGGAAGCTTGCGCAGGAATGTGAAAAAGTGATCAGGATACCATCGGGCATCCAGCCAAGGGCGGCGCTGGGGTATGTGTTCTTTCCTATGGTTGGCGTGCTCTACAATTCCGGGCTGCTGGAGGTCGCAAATGATGAGCTCAATGAGATGCTTTTACTCCTCAGGAAACAGGATGCCATCAGGGAAGAAGCGCAGCAGATAGTTGCAACAATGGCCGGCAAAACTCCTGTTATCTATGCTTCAGAGGCGCTTGCGCCCGTTGCGATGAGGTGGAAGACCCAGATCAATGAAAATGCAAAGCATCAGGCCTATTACAGCGTCTTTTCTGAGATGAACCACAACGAGATTGCCTGCTTTCCCAACATCGAGAGAAAGAAATTTGTTTCTATCCTTATCCGTGACAGGCACGACAATCCAAGAATCCAGAAGCGGATGGATGTGTGCAAAGAGATC
>JACPBU010000099.1 GCA_016180165.1 Candidatus Woesearchaeota archaeon
CAGCAGCTTTATTTTCTTTTCCGACCAGTGCTCGAAAACCTTGTAGCGTTTGTTCACCATGCCTTCCCCGCTGCACGGCGTGTCAAGGAGAATCTTGTCAAAGGAGCCCGTTATCTTTCGGCCTGATAAATTAAGGACTTCTGCACTGAGGCTGTATTTGTTGATGATGCCTTTTAGCTGCCTCGCGCGAAATCTGCTTATGTCATTCGCAATTATGTGAGTTTCATTTTCCGTCATAAACGATAAGATAAATGTTTTGGTGCCCGGCGCCGCGCATATATCCAGTACGCGGTCGGTTTTCTTGGGATTTAGTGCTAAACACGGGACGATAGAAACAGGGTCGAATACGAAAAAGTCTTTTTTGTTTTTAAAGTCTTCAGGAATATAGTAAGCGTGCTCGTACCATGGCACCTTTTCTAGCGAAAGTTTTTCTTTTGAAAGCATGCACTTCCTTGTTCGCTGCCCGTATATATTTTCATCCAGGCCCAGTTTTCCCAGCCTCTGCTTAAGCTTTTCAGGTATCCGCATATGGCTATATTTTGATGCAAGAAATTAAAGAGCTAGCACTTGTTTTCCCTTATCCACGCGTCGATTTTTCCCTCGTCCGTTTTTCCAAAATCGTAGCCTACTCCTGTTGCGCACATATCAGTCCTGAACGTTTCTATTACCTCGACAAAGTCCTTGTATTTCGCCAAGTCCTCGTCGTCAAATATGTCAAACTTGCCTTCTACCCGCATCTTTGCCGGGTTTTTCAGCCATTTTATTTTGTGCCATGTACGCTTCTGGACAAATCCCATGTGCTCCGGTATTGCCATAACTATCACGCAGGCCGATTCGTGCATTATTAGGGGAGTTAAATTATTAAGACTAGCAGCAGCGTTCGCCTTGGTTCTCACCACAAATCCATCAGCGTAACCTTCATTTCCGCCTTGTCCCTCTTGACAATCAGCCTGACCGAGTTCGTGAATGGCTTGTAGTCCCTGCTGTTTATTATCCTGAGCGCCTCTTTTTTCAGGTAATCCGCGTCCAGGCTTTCCGGCTCCTCTATCACGCCGGCAGTTACCCAGTCGTATCCGCCGAACATCGCGTTTGCAGGGCCCCATACCTGCACAAGGACTGAAAGCATGCAAATAGTTGTCCTTTGCGCTTAAATCTTTCAGAAAGGGAGTCCGTAGCGGGCAGCGAGTAGCCTGTATTTTTCCTGGAGCGAGTCTGTATTGAAACCTTGTCTTGTGGCTGCCTTTACATCGTCTACAAGTCTTGCTAGGCTGCCTCTTTCAAACTTCCCTTTGTCGACCATCTCAAGTATTTTCTTCTGGCTTTCGGTGAGGTTGAAACTAAGCCTGGGCAGATAAACCACAGAAGTCTTGTCCTCTTCTGGGTTATAGGCTATCTTCTTGACTTTCTCATGCCTTGCATAAGCTGCAAATAAAAGCCCGATTGCCTTTGTTTTCCTGCCGGAGGTAATGTTCACATAGATAGTATTTTCTTTCTGCTCCAAATCGATGATATCAACGCATTTTGCAGCCACCTTCACAATGTCATAGACCTCAGTTTTAACGACTTTAACCTCAATGACCTTGCCTAATGAGTCCTGAATCAGTTTTAAAGAAGCTTCCTGCTCCTTAGATGGCTCATTATCAATAAGAAGAATCAACCGTTCAGGGCCCAGCCTTGTTGTTGCCAAAATAACCGGCTCCGGGCTGTATAATGTAGCAATAAGTACTTTTTTACCCACTATCTCACCCCCAATTTCAGCTATTGGAGGCGGCTGGCTTATAAAATTTTCCATATTTTAAGGAAGCATGGTTTCTTTTTAAAGGTTTCTCTTAAAACTAATAAATTCTACTAAATAATGGAAAGTTATAAATATAAGCGGTATTCTTGCTATGTTCCGATTCAACAAAACGAAGGGACAACGATGATACTGGAAAAAATCCAACAAAATGGAGGGGGCAACGATGAAAGGGTACCACACGCTTAAGGAAATGACCAAAGACTTTGGGCTGTATATGGCCGCAAAGAGAACCGAGCCGGAGAGGGAAAAGGGAGAGACAGTAACGGAATATCTTGCCGGCACTATAAACGAAAAGGTGAGAAATGCCACAGCTGGGTTCAAAGCAATGCTCAAGAGAAACGGCTACACATGGGATGACCTAAAAGCGATTGCTGTCCATGACAATCTCCCAAGAATTAGCAGCGTTGAGGGTTTTCTTGACGAAATGTTCGGAAAGGGGAAACTGGCGAAAGGAAAGAGATACCTAAAGAACTCCCGCGTCCTGAGGAATGGGAAGCTGCCGAAGGTTGAAGCCCTTATCCCCTTAGGCTTCAAGACAAAGAATGAATTGCTGAGGTTCTTCCGGGGAAACCAGTTTATTCCGCGCTCAGAGCTTGATCTCTTGTTCTCGGTAACAAACTCAAAGGAAGCCAAAAAATGGTTTATGGAGCTCATAGAAGAAGGGAAGATCTCCGGAAATTATAGGGGGCGGATGCTGCGATGATGCCGTTTTCAACGTACCGGGAAGTTTTGGAGGATGTTGAATATGGTAAAGAAATCCTCAATTCTAACAGCCATGGCTCTGAATATGCGCCTCACGGGTATTGGGGTTATGACCTGGAAAATCTGTTTCCTGTGAGCTATCCAACAAAGAAAAAGCTTCATCGTATCTGGAAAGGCAGGATAGAACAAAGGTTTGATGCAACCAAAAATGGGAAAACGCAGCTGGGAAAATTCATTTCAAACTATCCGCACCTGCCCTTCAAGGAATTTCTTCTGCTCATTGAGCTTTCCTCGAGGTATAGTGATTATTCAGCAGGAATTATCATTGATGAAACCACACCTGGCAAAGACCCGTTTTATGAATTGAGAATAAGATTTGAAAGCAGCTGGCTCAAAAGGTACAAGCTGGTTTTTAGAATCAACAATCCTTTGAAGCCAATGGTAAGGATATATGAAGTATCTTTTAAAGCCCAGCTCGCCCTCCAGGGAAAGAAATACACCGAAGAGTATGAGCAGCTCGACCTTGCGCTGGAGGAAGAAGCAAAGAGAAATTCACCTGAAGAGCTAGACAGCCTTTACTATTCCATTAAGCCAAAGGTGTCATTCAACGACCTTATCGTGCCGGATAAGGTGAAGGAAAGCCTTAAGACAGCGATAGTCAGGGAAGAGAAGAAGGAGCTTATCTTTAACGAATGGGGGCTGAAAAACGCCATCAGCTATGGGAAGGGCACTACGCTTAATTTCAGAGGGCCACCGGGAACCGGGAAAACCCTTGCTGCCATGGTGCTGGCAAATGAGATGGGCAAGAGCCTGCTCATGGTGAGATACGACCAGCTTCAAAACTGCTTTGTCGGCCAGACAGAAAAACACATCCAGCGTGTCTTTGCAATTGCCAAAACCAAAAAGGCAGTTTTGTTCTTTGACGAAGCAGATGCCATCGCTCTTGACAGGGGAATGCTCGGCAGAAGCTGGGAGATGAGCCAGGTGAATACCCTGCTCAAGGAACTGGAAAGATTTGAAGGTGTCTGCATCTTCGCTACAAACTTTGCCGAGAAATACGACTCTGCCTTTGAGAGGAGGCTTACCATGCACATAGATTTTCCCCTACCAAAAAAAGAAGATTCTGCCAGAATACTTGGCACGCTGCTCCCAAAGAAGGCAAGGGATCCGGAGCTAAAGCTGGAAGGCCTTAACCTTGAGGAGCTCAGCGGAGGGGATCTCAAGAATGTAGTCCTAAACGCTGCCGGCCTGGCTGCTAAAGAAGGGACAAAGAAGATTGGAATAAAACATATTGAGGAAGCCGTGAAGATGGTGAAAGAAGCGAAGAGCAAGGAAAAAGGGAAGGATACGG
>JACPBU010000040.1 GCA_016180165.1 Candidatus Woesearchaeota archaeon
ACGAGCAGGCATCTGCTTTTATGGCAGCAACTTATGGGCGGTTGACCGGCAAGGCAGGCGTTTGCCTCTCGACATTGGGGCCAGGAGCCACTAACCTGGTGACGGGGATTGCCCATGCGCAGCTCGGAGGGATGCCTGTTGTAGCAATCACCGGTCAGAAAGGTATCAGGGATAACCTTCAGGCAAATTTCCAGGTTCTTGATGTCGTCGGCATGATGAAGCCCCTCACAAAACGGGCAGTGCAGATACAGACTCCAAAAAACATCCCCCATGAGATCAGGGCGGCATTCAAGATTGCGACGACAGAGCGGCAGGGGGTATGCCACATTGAGCTCCCCGAAGATATAGCCGATGAGCAGGTCGAAGATAAATTTAAGCCCCATCATCCATTCCCAGTCCGCAGGCCGATTGCAGATGCCAAAGCGATAGAGCTTGCTGCCGACGCCATCAAAAAAGCCAAACATCCTATCATCATCGTCTCTTCAAGGGCCCAGAGGACAAGAGTAAGCTCGCAGCTGAAAAAGTTCTGCGACCAGACAAACCTGTTTGTGGTTCACACCCAGCTGGGCAAGGGCGTGCTGGGAGATGGCCATAAGAATTCACTGTATGCTTTTGGGCTCCACAAGAGGGATTATGTGCATTGCGTGATTGAAAAATCAGACCTGATGATCATGATGGGGTATGCCACCAAAGAGCATCCTCCCAGCGTGTGGAACAAGCATCTTGACAAAAAGATATTGCATATCGATTTCACTCCGGCTGAGCCAGAGGTGCATTATGACCCTCAGATTGAGGTTGTTGGAGATATTGCGGGCTCGCTGGAGCATCTTGGGGAGGCTCTCAAAGGATATTCCTTTGACGGGGCATATTGCAGCAAAATAAAAAAAATGCTCGACAAGCTCCTCTTTTCAGAGGGTGCAGATGATGTTTCCTTTCCTCTCAGGCCAAGAAGGGTTGTGGCAGATGTCCGGAAAGCCTTGGGGGCCAAGGATATCCTCTGCCTTGACAACGGGATCTACAAGCTGTGGTTCTCGAGGCATTACAAGACGCATGCTATCGGAACTTTCCTGCTCGACAATGCATTGGCGACGATGGGCGCCGGGCTGCCGATGGCGATGGCTGCAAAGATGGTCAATCCCGGAAAGAAAGTCCTGGCTGTCGCCGGAGACGGCGGATTCATGATGAATTCCCAGGAGATGGAGACAGCAGTGAGGTATAAGATTCCTATAGTCATCCTGCTGCTGAATGACAATGCATTTGGGTTCATCAAATGGAAACAGGAAGGGATGAAATTCGGGAATTTTGGGATGGACCTTGGAAACCCTGATTTTGTGAAGTATGCAGAGAGCTACGGCGCATCTGCACTGAAGGTGAAAAAGGCAGATGAGCTGCTTCCTGCCCTTGAAAAGGGGTTTAAGCTTGCCGAAAAGGAAAAAAAGCCGGTCTTGATTGAGTGCCCCATCGATTATTCTGAGAATAAAAAAGTGTGGAGCGAAGAGCTCGATACGCTGATTTGCCCGGTTTAAGCGGAAGAGTTGGAGACAAGAGTAAGAGGGAGGGTTTGGAGAGAAGGGTAAGAGAGAAGTGGGGAGAAGAGTAAAGGGGAGAGTTGGAGAGAAAGGTAAAGGGGAGGGTTGGAAAGAAGAGTAAAGGAGAGAGTTGGAGAGAAAGGTAAGGAGAATTGATATGGCTGAAGTCATCGCAAGACCATCAAGGGCTGATGCGGAAAGGGCTGCCGCAGAAATAATTGCCGGGGAGCTTGCACGGATTGCAGCTGTCCAGGACAAAGTGGTGATCGGGCTTTGCGGAGGGACGAGCGTAGCAGGAATTTATACTCTCCTGGGCAAGATGGATTTACCCTGGGAAAAAACCCATTTCTTTATGGCTGATGAGCGATTTGTCCCGCTGGAGGACAGGGAAAGCAATTTCAGGCTGGCGTCCGAGCACCTGTTTAGGCAGCTCCTTCAACGCCAGAAAATACGAGAAAACCAGATTCATCCCTTCCGTTTCCAGGCGAAGCATCCTGACTTATGCCTTATCCATTACATCGAAGATATAAAAAAAGCCGGGGGAAAATATGATATAGTAGTTTTGAGCTCGGGAGAAGATGGTCATATCGCTGCGCTGTATCCCTCGCACCATTCAATTAAAAGCCAGGCAGCTCTCTTTATAGTCATGGACGACAGCCCGAAGATGCCGAAGATGAGGATGACGGCAAGCAGAAAACTGCTGAGCGGAGCGAAGTCTGCTATTCTGCTGTTCTTTGGAGAGGGAAAAAGGGAAGCGTTTAAGAAGTTCAATGACAAAAATGTTTCTGTTGAGGAATGCCCAGCGAAATTGGTTGAAGTGGTGCCCAGGGCGTTTGTGGTGACGGACTTAAAGGGTTGAATGAATGAACAAGACACTCCAGCAGACAGTCATTTGGCAGTTTCCAATAATCTCTTTTAACTTCCTCGTGGCTAAGGTATCTGCAGATAGGGGTTTAAGATGCAAGGAAAAGCTGGTTTTTGGTCTTTTCGCTAAATGCAAAATCTTCAGAAATTGTCTTTATCTTTTTGCTGAAAACTATGGTCATTAAAACCCCCTTAGACGTTTACTCTTGGATATACCCTTCATCTTTTTCCATGGCACGCTGCGCTTTGGCAAGTTCCTTGCCAATGTAGGCAATATGCTCTTTGCTCGTGAACCAGCTAAGATTATTTTTTTCCTCGAATTCAAAAATCGCCCCATAGATGTCTTTTGCTGTCCTGCCCCTAAACTCTTCCAGGATTTCGTGGCTTTTATTGCAGACAGCAAGGCCTATCTGCTTTGATTCAAGGAGAAGCCTGATAAGGATATAATAGCCTGTCGGCTCCATTTTAAAGTCCCCGATGTCGTGCCTCTGCCTTGCCTGGCGCACTTCAAATCCTTTGGCAAAAGTTTGTTTCTTTATCCAGGGGGGATTTTTTTGAGCGCTCATGGTTGGCATTCCTCATCTATCTTGAAGCTTTCCGCCATTATTCATCCGGATTTCGATAGGTTTATTAACTCTTTCCTTTTTCATAGGCTCATGGGATCTTACCTTGATTCGCTTGACCTGAAGATCATTGACTTTCTGACAAAAGATGGAAGGATGCCTTACCTCCAGATTGCAAAGCTTCTGAAGCTCAGCGAGTCCGCCATACGGAAGAGGGTAAAAAACCTCGAGGAGAGGGGAGTTATCAAGAAGTATACTATTTATGTTGATCATGGAAAGGTGGGTTTTGGCAATGTTGCGTTTGTCGGGGTTGACGTTGACGGAGAGAAGTATTTTGATGTCGCAAAAAACCTCAAGACAATTGATCAGGTAAAATTTGCAGCCACCTCGACTGGAGATCACATGTTCATGCTTGAGGTCTGGGCAAAAGACAACGACGAGATGCACGATGTATGCCAGCAGATTAAAAGGATTGAAGGCGTTACAAGGATTTGCCCCGCTATCGTGAAAGATACATTAAAAGGGGAGCTATAAGCTCGATAGCTTAATAGTCTCGATAGCCCAATAGTCGATAGCTGGATAGGCTTGTTGAAACTTTACGTTTTTTGAAATTTTTGCTTCATTCATGAAACTTTCTTCTTGTTTTTTTTCGGAATATTTTTTCCTCATTTCGCACCCCCTCCAGGGTGTGGGACAGAATTAAGCTATCCTACCCAACAAAGGTTGTGCCATAGTGACGTTAGCATGTTTGCGGTGTCTATTCTGTCTGGCCTTTTCTGTCCC
>JACPBU010000041.1 GCA_016180165.1 Candidatus Woesearchaeota archaeon
ATTGAAAATTGTGGGAAATCCTGACACGCTCAAGAACAACCACAATTCAGTCAAAGATGGTTGTTCTTGACGCATGCAACCATTCTGGAAGTGGAAACTACTTCCATGACCACCGGTCAAAGACCGGATGGAATGGTTGCATTCAAGCTTTTTTATCCTTCCCCGGACAATCTCTATCGTAGAGCTGAGCCTTGCTTGCCCATTTATACAATCTTACTATTGCTGACTCCATCATTGTTGCAACAGCTATTTTCTCAGGATATACTCATCTTCTAACTACAGACCCTGCATTTTTAAGGGCACAAAAAGAAGGGAAAATTAAGGTAGTGAGCTTGGCTGGCATCTGACCTGGGAAATGTCTTACACTGTTTCCCTCAGCGCCTTAACCGTTTCAGATACTGCCGGCAAAATTTGGAAAATGTTCAAGCCTGGCCTGAGGAAGCGTATCACCATTCCTTATTTTTCCTCTCATAATTTCATCTGCTTCAATGCATAAACTGCATCCATCGCTTGTTTTGCAACTTGCCTTATGTCTGTTCGGGATTTGATGGTGAATGGCTTTCCGATATGTATCTCCCCTGAAAATGGGGCTTTTGAGAAACTGATTGAGGCAGGAAGGATGGGTGTTTTGGTCTCATAGGCCAGCCTGAAAGCCCCAGTCTTGATAGCCCTCTCTTTGAAATGATAATCTCCCTCGGGAAAGATGCCGACAATTTCGCCGGAAAGCAATGCCTCTTTGGCATCCTGAAATGCCTGTCCTGGGTTGAACAGGGGGATGCAGCCGGCCCATCTCCTGCAGATAGCCTCACCCAGAAACCATAGGTGCGGAGTTGCGATGAAGCAAACTTTCCGGTTGAGGAAACGGACTATAACATAGAAAAGGAAAACGGGGTCCATCCTTTTTCCATGGTTGGCGATAAGGATAAAGTTCCCCTTTTTAGGAATATTTCCCAATCCGGCGATTTTGCTGATGAACAGCCTGCACAAAGGAAAGAGGATCCAGCGGAAATAGGGGTAAACCATAGGCTCATCCTGTGAAGTTCATGATGTCTCCCTCAGGGCATCGAACACTTCTGAAATGGTGGGATGCACATGGATGGTGTTCCTGAGGACATCAATAGTCGGAGATGAAGAGTTCATGAGCGCAGTGATCTCGTGTATGAGGTCATCAGCATGTGCGCCAAACAGCACTGCTCCGACGATGTGGTTGTTCTTTTTGTCATACAGCACTTTCGCAGCCCCGGCTGACTCGTCCATGATCCTTGTTTTTGCGCTTCTGGCAAAGTTTGCTTTGAGGATGCCGCAGTCAATCTTCTTCTTCTCCGCTTCTATGGTGCTGAAGCCCACTCCCGAGATTGGGGGGTCGGTGAAGACGGTCCAGGGTATGAGATGGAGCTCCCTTGTCCGCTTTTTGCCGCCAAGCATGTTCTCCACCGCAAGGAGCGCTTCTCTTGATGCAGAATGTGCAAACATCATCTCTCCGATGACGTCACCCACCGCATAGGTGTTGGGGATGGATGTCTGGAAATGCTCATTGACTGCTATCCCTCCGTTGGGCTTGAGCTTGATGCCGACAGCCTCGAGGTTGAGCCCCTCAGTATTTGGCTTCCTCCCTGCTGCGGCGATTATCACCTCAGCCTGGATCTCTTTTGGTTTTTCTAAAGGGTTATTGATGCTGCGGTAATGGATTGTTTTCTTCCTTCCCTTTCCAGTTATCTCTAAGATGTCTGTACTGGTCGTTATGGAAATCCCCCTTTCGGTGTAGAGCTTCACAAGCATCTCGGATATATCATTGTCCAGCATTGTCAGGACTTTGGGGAGCCGTTCCAGGATGGCAACCTTTGACCCGAGCTCGCTGAAGAACGTTGCATATTCAAAAGAGATATAGCCTCCGCCGATCAGGACGACAGATTTGGGCACGGCGTCAAGCGAGAGGATGGTTTCATTGGTGTGGTACCCAGACTCTTCTATGCCTTTGATAGTGGGAATAAAATTCCTTGAGCCGGTGCTGATCAGGAACTGTTTGCCCTGTAATACCTGGTTCCCTGCCCGGATGCTGTTTTTGCTGATGAAGGCAGCTTTCTCCCGGAAGATGGTGATATAGGAGTTTTTCGTGCTCAGGCTGATGGCAGACTGCCCTTCATCGACAATATGCTGGGCCCTTTGCATAAGCTTCCTGAAATCAACCTTCGGCGACGAAACAGAGATGCCAAACACCTCAAGGTGATGGAGCTGCTTGAACAGGTGCGATGCATGAAGCATAGCTTTTGAGGGAATGCATCCGGTATTGAGGCACGTCCCTCCAAGGACCTGAGGATCGACGATTGCGGTATGCAATTTCCTTTTTGCACATTCGAGTGAAGCCTTCAGTCCAGCGGTCCCCCCCCCAATCACGATCAAATCAAATACTTTTGCCAACTCTGCCATACAGGCGATGGGATAAGGCAAATATTTAAGGCTTTCCAAAAAATGTATGAATCAGGCTCTGGGAAGACCAGCTCTGCCATCCTGCCAGATTTATCCTAATCCTCCCTGATTTATCCTAATCCTCCCTGATTTATCCTAATCCTCCCTGATTTATCCTAATCCTCCCTGATGCATCTTCATTCGAGGATGTTTGCAATCTTGTAGATTGAGAATATATCGCCCCTCCCCCTCCTTCTGGCCCAATACGGAAAGGGCGGAAAACCTAAAAGATATATTTGATAATATCCTCCTAAAAGATATCTTTGATGATATCATACAAGATTCTGTCTTTTTTGTGCAATAATCTCCTATTGCAAATGCAGTTCATATCACCAGCTTCTATCTTCCTTGAGTGGGACCTGTTGAAGAAAAAAGCCACACCGTCTGCAAAATATTCTGATTGGTTTATTGATGAATTTTGCCTGATATATCCCTTTTTACTCGCATTCTTATACGCAGAGGCAATCTTTTTACAGATTTTTTTGCTGAGAACAGCTCCATGAATCTGATGGGCAACCTCGTGCCTGACAACATTAAAGATATTTTTATCTTTTGCTAAAGCCCACTCCTCGCCAATCACTGCTGGATTCCCGCCCCAGCCCCGTACGTCATCAAAAGTCTTATAGAATTGGTGTTTCCCATATCCTTTGACAAAAAATGCCTTCCCCTTCAAATGAGAAAATTCCTTAATGTCAGTAAATTTTTTTTGTAATGGTAAGATAATAACATAAGAGTTCCTCTTTACCAAAGAAAGCAATAAGGAATCATTAAATATCTTCAGGTCTTTCAAAATATTCCTTTGAACTTTTCTCCCAAATTCATTAAAATTAGAAATGTACCTGCTTATCAGTCTCCCCCTCTCCATCGTGGACATGCTTATCAGTCTCTTCCTCTCCATCGTGGACATGCTTATCAGTCTCTTCCTCTCCATAACAGATTTCATACATCTTATTTTATAAAAGCCTTCTTATAGTAAAAAAAATGCGAACTATCCCCGCCCTAAAGGGCGGGGCTTTTACGTTCGCATTTTTAGACTCAAAAGTCGCTCTAAAGAGCGGGGCTTTACACCCACAGCCATTTCATTATGGAAAAACACCTTGTAGAGATACACTGCCATAACCAGATATTGTATCAGGACTGCGGCAGTGAGGATATGCCAACTGTATGTGAATTGGATGAACATGGTGAAGAGCGCAGCATAGGTGACCGATACCCCTATCCTTGCGATCATCGTCACAGGGACTTTTTTTCTCCGCCTTGCATAAGCCAATTTGCAGATGCCATCTATCAGAGCAGGAACTGCTATCGCAATAAGCCAGATTAACGGAAGCTTTCCGGAAAGGACGAGCAGCGCAAAAGACGAAAAGACCAGGCTCCAGTCAGTCAGGGAGTCGAAGGCAGAGCCTATCTCGGTCATCTGGTTCATGAGCCTTGCAGAAAGCCCGTCAAGCTTGTCGCTCAGGGAGATGACTCCAAAGAGAGTAATTGACAGGGCAATCTCCCCGCGGATGAAGTAATAAGAAAAAGGGATGATAAGGAGGAATCTTGCTAACGTGATTAGATTGGGAACATTGACGATGTCATTGTAAGTCTTCTTCCTGATTTGATAGAGATAGCTGATTCCAGAGATAAGGGTAAGGAAAGTGGCAAAGAGCATCACCCACCAGCTTCCGGGGATGCCAAGCAATACCATGACGATACCGATGCTTTGGAAGGGCGTCTTTGCTTTTCCAAGAGGGCCCGCTGGCACGACTATATGCCGGGAAAGGAGGATAAGCCTCACCGCTGTCAGGATAGTTTCCCGCACAATTATGGCCAGGGCCATCCAGAGGGGGATGCCTTTGTCAACAAGAAGTAGGAGTGCAGCGACGATAACCATCTTGTCTGCTATTGGGTCCATGATCCTCCCAAAATCAGTCTCCTGATTGCGCTTCCTCGCAAGGTAGCCATCGAGGAAATCAGAAGACAGGAGGATGATAAACACTGCTGCCGCCCAGAATTCCTGGTAGGCTATCCCCGAAAAAAAAAGCCAGGCAAAAATTGGGATGAGAAGCACCCTGAGAAGGGTTATCTTGTTGGGCAAGGTTATGTTGAGCATAGGAAAATCCTTCATTCAGGGAGGAGCGGAAGCGGTTTATATAAATTTGCTTTAGGCTCGGGATAGGAAAGGGCCCTTAGAGGACTTCAGTCCGCAGTAGTTTAGCCTGCCAGCACATACTTTCAGGGTATGTGCATAGCGCCTTCAAAATTCTTGACGGGGGCTGGGAGGAGCTATGTCCCCGTAAGGGACAACCCCCCATAACGCTCGTCGATAATATTTATTTGATGGAATTTTGACCTTAGGGCGCTATGCACATACTTTCAGGCCGCTTCAAAAGCCCAGCGAAAGCCTTATTAAGAAGGCTTTATTTGGGGAAATGATGACTTATAAATACGTGAATGGAAGGACGCTTATCGGGCTTTTGGAGCCTGTCACCATTCAGGGCGGCGACGGCAAGCAGAGGATTATCATGGCAAAGATCGATACTGGAGCATCAAAATCATCTCTTGACGAGAATTTGACAAAGCAGCTCGGGCTTGGGCCTGTCCTGAAATCAAGGCTCATCAAATCCGCCCATGGCAGCAAGTTCAGGCCAATAATCGAAGTTGATATTGAAATTGCGAAAAAGGCCCTAAGGGCAGAATTTACTATCGTTGACCGGTCACATATGGCCTATCAGGTGCTGATTGGGCAAAATATTCTGAAGCATGGATTTTTGATAGACCCAGTAAAGCACATGTAATCAAGCACACGTAATCATACAAAAGCCAGGGCAGAACATACTAAAGCATATGCTCTTGTGGCCATCGCCAGGCACCGCCGATTGCTGGAAGAAGAATTCATCAGCAAATGATTATATGCCAAAAATCTAATCAACAATAACCAAAACTCACCGATAACCAACACCCGCCAATAACCAATAACCAAAACTTACCAATAACCAAAACTCACCGATAACCAACACCCGCCAATAACCAATAACCAAAACTTACCAATAACCAAAACTTACCAATAACCAACACCCGCCAATAACCAACCAATAACCAATAACCGAACGCCAATAAGAATCAACCAATAATAATCAATCAAAAATAATCAACAATTACCGCCAATCAACAATAACCACCAAAGATTATGGACGAAACAGAAAAAGGGCAACTCAGATGAAAGCGGCATTAATCTCATTAGGGAGTGTGAGTTCACAGTGGACTCTTGCTGCGATGAAACAGCATTTTAAAGAAGTTGATGCTATCGACATCAGGAATATTGAGATTGGATTAGGCTCTCCCCAGCCTGAAGTGCTCTGTAGCGGGAAACCCATCGGCAAGTATGACTGCGTCTATGCAAAAGGCTCTTTCCGCTTTGTGCCGACATTGCGGGCGGTGACCAGCGCATTGTATAAAACGGCGTATATGCCGATAAAGCCAGCCACCTTTACTATAGGCCACGACAAGCTGCTGACCCATCTTGCATTCCAGCACCACAATATCCCGATGCCGACAACCTATCTTGCCTCATCTCTTACTGCTGCAAAAAAAATTCTTGAAAAGATAAATTATCCCATCATCCTCAAGCTTCCTTCAGGAACGGGCGGCAAGGGAGTGATGTATGCCGAGTCTTACGCAGCTGCCTCTTCATTATTGGATACCCTGACAACCTTGAGGCAGCCATTCCTCATCCAGGAGTATATCGAGACGGGGGGGGAGGATATCAGGATCATTGTCGGCGGGGATAAGATTCTTGCTTCGATGAAAAGAAAAGCTGGTTTGAATGAAAAGCGTGCAAACATCCATTCCGGCGGCGAGGGGGAGCCTTTTTCACCCGATGCGCACATGAAAAAGATATCTGTCGAGGCTGCAAAGGCAGTCGGTGCTGACCTTTGCGCGGTCGACATCCTTGAGGGGGCCAAGGGCCCTTTAGTTGTTGAAGTCAACCTATCGCCGGGGATTCAGGGCATCACAAAAGCCACTGGGGCAGATGTCGCTGGAAAGATAGCAAAGTTCCTCTTTGAGCGCACCCACGAAAGGAAGCAGGCTGGCACGAGTGTTGAGGCGCAGCAGCTGATGAAAGAGATAAACCGGGGGAATGGGGCGCAAAATGATGAGCAGCAGATCATCACCAATCTCGATTTCAGGGGGGAAAGGATTTTATTGCCGAAACTGGCTACCGAAATGACAAAATTTTCTGAAAAAGACGAGTTCGTCCTCAAGATTGCAAAGGGGAAGCTGACTGTGGAGAGGGCATAAGGCCAAGGGAGATTCCTTTTTTTGACGCTCACAGAAAAAATCGGCGGCTACCGGCCGGATGGGTGCTGTGTTTGCCGTAATCCTGCTCAATGATTCGCTCAAGAGTGGTCGCGCTAACCCGATATTCCCGGTATGCCTTTTGCACCAACTCTGTCTCTTTACTTGTGTCATTTGCTATATTTTGCTCAATTGTCAAAAATGTTAAGTACACCTTCCATTTAATATAAGACATTATAATATTACCATGCTAAACAGCTTATTTCTTTAACTTATATTCTGCAAAACCACAATATTTATATATAAGTATACCTCGTGACAGGCAAAAGAGTGGATGGGGAAGTGAAGCAAAAGGTTATCAAATATCTTGGGCCTGTTGAGCCCATCTATAAAACAGGGAAGCAAAGAAACAAAACCAACGCCTCGGTCTATGTGAGGCAGCTGAGCAAAGAAGAAAGCGCTAAGCTGGAGACGGCAACTAAGTCTTCGGAAGCATTTACCAGGGACAGGGCAAAAATTCTTCTCTTGTCTTCACAAGGCTTCTTTGCCAGGCAGATAGCTGAGAAGCTAAGCTGTGAGGAAAGAAAAGTAAGAAAGGCCATCAAAGCATTCAATGTGAACAGCATTGCAGCCTTGCAGAGGGGCAAAGCAAAGGGGGCAATCCTCAAGTTTTCACCGGCAGCAAAGCAAATAATTCTCCTGCATTTCTCAAGGCAGCCAAAAGATTTTGGTCTGCATTTCACCACATGGACCCTGCCAAGATTCAGGAAGCACCTGATAGACTATAACGTTGTTGGCTCAATAAGCGTCGAGAGGCTGCGGCAGATCCTTGACAAA
>JACPBU010000042.1 GCA_016180165.1 Candidatus Woesearchaeota archaeon
TTATCGGGGAGCCTATGGGTCTGGAGAATGTAAAGGTTGAGATCCTTGCATCTGCAAGGAAGGAAGCTGAAGCTATCATCGCTAAAGCAAACGCTGAAGTCAGCGAGATCGCTAAGCAGGTAAAGCAGGAGATTGATGCTGAGAAGGTAAAATGCGCAGCAAAGATGGATGCTGAGCTGAAACTGCTCAGGGAAAATGAGCTCTCGAAGGCGAGGCTTGAAGCACGCAAGACTATCCTCCACATGAAAAGCCGCCTTATCGAGGAAGTATTTGCGAAGGCAAAGAAAGAGATTGAGCATTCAGGAAAAGAAGCGAGGAAAAAGCACATGGCATGGTTATTATCAAGGGCAAAAAAAGCGATGGACATACGTTATATTGAGCTGAACAGCCACGATATTGAGCTGCTCCAGAGCGGAGAGATGGGGGGCATTGAGGCAAGGGAATCAGGAATCATCGGGGGATTGAAAGCCCATAATGCCGAAGGCACATTGTCCCTTGACCTGAGCTATGAAGCCTGCCTTGATGAGGTGAAGGAAAAAGCCGTCGGGGATATTGCCGAAATCTTGTTCGGCGGGGGCCACTGATATGGCAGGCCGCTTAAGAAATTTGTTTCAGTTCAGGAGGAAGGTAAGGCTTGGAGAATTCCCTTATACCTATGTCCGGGTAAGCGTCATGCGCTCATCCTTATACAAGAAATCAGAGTATGATAAGCTCCTGAAGATGTCTTTCGGAGAAATCAGCAGATTCATGCAGGATTCCACCTACAGCGAGGATGTGTCTGCCTTTGGCAATTCCTATTCCGGCCTAGAACTCATCGAGAGGGCGACTAACCAAAACCTTGTGCGGACATTTGCAAAACTGAGAAGGATTTCCCCGCCTGAGCTGCAGAGCCTGATAGGGCTCTATCTTGGAAGATTTGACACTTTCAATCTCAAATCAATTTTAAGGGGGATATACTCCAGAAAGCCGAAAGAGCAGGTTATGGGGGCCATGGTCTTCGCCGGCGCATTGAAAGAGGGTGATCTCAAAGGGATGTTTGATGCAGAAACAATTCCCGATGCTATTGCAGCGATGCCAAAGATGGAAAAAAGGCAAAAAGAGACCCTTGCAAAAGCATTCATGGAAAAAGGAAATCTCATCGAAGTTGAGAATTTTCTGGACAAGCTCTACTTTTCCCGTGTCCTTGATTCGATAAGCCGGTTTTCCGGCCAGGGAAAGCTGTTCAGGGAATTTATGGCTGAAGAGATAGGCATCCTCAATATGATGACGTTCTTAAAATTAAAGAAGAAAGGGCTTGCAAACAGAGAAATAAAGAATATGCTTGTTGACATCGAATCCAGCAGCTCTTCAGACATATCATCTGGCGGCTCATCTGGCAGTTCCTTAGTCGGATCATCAATCAGTCCATCAAGCAGCCCATCAATAAGCCAGTCAGGCAGTTCATCAGGCAGAAAATCAGGCAACTCTTCAATCAGCCAATCAAGCAGTCAATCGAGTGTCCAATCAAGCAGTCAATCTCGTGTCCGATTTAGAAGCCAATCTAGCCACCAATCCGGCGGCAAAGCTTCTTCACTTTTAGGGCATCTGCTCTCTTCCCGTTCAGATGAAGGTATTATAAGTCTGCTTCAGCAATCCGATTATGGCAGTTTTTTGACGCCTGAATCCATCCACGGTGGCAAAATATCGGATGTCTCCCTGACTTCGCTTGAGGAAAATCTTCATGCCTACCTCCTGCGGAAATCTATGCTGCTCCAGCACCAGAATCCCCTGAGTGTCGATGTAATCCTCGGATTTATGTTCGCAAAAGAGATAGAAGTTCGGAACCTGAGGCTGCTGGCAAAGGCAAAAGGGATGGGGCTTCCCGAAGAGAGGATCTTTAAGCATCTGGTGATGTAACGCAGCGGTAACCATAACAGCAATCATAACAGCAACGATAGAAGAAAGATGGAAGGAAAATCAAAGATGGCAGGAACATCAAAAACAGAAGGAACATCAAAAATAACAGGAACATCAAACCGGGAATGAACACCAATAATGACGGGGACAGAAATGGCAGGGACATCAAGAATGGAAGGAACTGAAAGTGGGCAGACCAATCGTGCTTCAGCTCATCAAATTGGCAAGCAAGGGCAACAAGCGCACACTTCACAATTTCCATCCGAAGATTCAATAGCGGTATTTGGCACAAAGGAATTCAATTTGGGATTTATGCTTGCCGGCATCAAAAAAGTTTTTAACTCAGGCGATGATCCGGACAATGAGTTCAGGGCTTTGGCTTCTGACCATTCGATCAATATGGCAGTCATCGAAGATGATGTTGCACGAAAGCTCAGCCCCATGCGCCGGAGGATTGTTGAAACGTCTATCAAGCCGGTCTTTGTCACGCTGTCGAAATCCATGAGCGATGATGCGCTGAAGCAGATGATCAAGCGCTCGATAGGAGTTGATCTGTGGAAGTGAGGTATGAAGATTGTAAATTTTTAGCAACAACAATGGCGAGATGAGGGCGGGGGCCGCCCCCGTCGGGGTGCCCTCATAGGGCAAAATTTTTGAAGAGAAAATTTTGACCGTCGAGCCCATTTTTGTTGTTGCAAAGCGCAAAAAGAATTACGGACATCGGATAATAAATCAACTAGAATATTTCAACAAAACAGAGTAAGGTAAGGTGAACAACTTATGAGCAAAGGAACAATCAGCAAAGGAGAAGTTAACACTGGAACAGCCAGTAATGGAACAGCCAATAATGGAACAGCCAATAATGGAAAGATCGGCAAAGGAACGATATTCAGAGTAGCAGGGCCGGTGATCGAGGCAAAGAACATTGACGCTAAGATGTATGATGTAGTCATCGTCGGCAAGGAGAGGCTGATGGGCGAAGTCATCAGGATACAGGAAGAGCTGACGACGATACAGGTCTACGAGGATACTTCAAACATCAAGCCCGGCGAGGATGTTGAAGTGACGGGGATGCCGCTGTCTGTCGAGCTCGGGCCCGGATTATTGTCAAGCATCTACGACGGGATACAGAGGCCGCTGCCTGTCCTGAGGGACCAGATGGGCGATTTTATCAAACGAGGGGTTCAGGCGCCGGGGCTTGACCACAAAAAGAAATGGGAATTCAAGGCTTCTGCAAAGAAAGGAGATGAAGTAAAAGGGGGAGCTGTCATCGGCACTGTCGAGGAGATGCCGGGCATCGTGCACAAGATAATGGTCAAGCCGGACGTTCATGGGAAGATTGAGTCTATCAAAAGCGGGAGCTTTACTGTCGATGAAGCTGTCGGGGAACTGGATGACGGCACAGAGCTGAAGCTCTTCCACCAGTGGCCTGTCAGGATACCAAGGCCTGTTGCAAAAAAGCTGATGCCGGAAACACCGCTTGTCACAGGGCAAAGGGTGATTGACGGATTATTCCCGGTAGCAAAGGGGGGTGTTGCTGCGATTCCGGGGCCGTTCGGAGCAGGCAAATGCGTTACAGGCGACACAAAGATTCTTGTCAATAACAGGCTTGTCGAAATCAAAGAGGTCTTTAGGGGTGCAAAAGGGAGAGCCTGGGGAAACAAAGAGGAAACCTTTGTAGAGTTAGACAATCCGTTGCTTGTATGGACATTTAATGGTGAGAAGATTGCCCAATCAAAGGCAACCCATGCATATAAAGGCAAATCCAGCAGGATTATTTATA
>JACPBU010000043.1 GCA_016180165.1 Candidatus Woesearchaeota archaeon
TTCAAGGAGAAACTTGACCAGATTAGGGGATTATAGCTTCCGCTTTGAAATTCAAAGTATCTTCCTCATGTCCTTTGTTCTTCTCCGTATTGCGACATCAGATATCCCAAGGCGGAGGGCTATATCTCTCTGAGTGATTCTCTCCCCGCATTGCTTTGCCGCAAGATAGAGGCTTGCTCCCAAGAGGCATCTTGGGCTTTTGCCGACAAACTCTGTCGAGCTTTGAGCCTTCTCCAGTATGAGGGACGCCAGAGTATAGCATTCTGCCCTCAAGCCAAGCCTCGAAATGTATTTCGGAAGGAAATCCATCGGATTTTGGATTACCATCTTCAAGTTAAGCTCCCTCTTGACAAGCTTCAGTGACCTCATCAATTCTTTTTTCTCAAAGGTGGAATACTGCACAAGCTCCTGGGGGCTCACAGGAAGTTCATTACGGGCGCAAACAGCATACAAACAGGCTAAAGCTATCCTTTCAATAGACCTCCCCCTGGCCATCCCTTTAAATGAGGCTGTTTTAAACAGCCAGTAGGCCTGCTGCTCCACATATTGCGGGAGGGAAAGCTTATCAGTAACAAACGAGATAGCTCTCTTGGCCTGAAGGTTGCTTCTTTCCCTGTAGGAAGCCAGCCATGAAGCCTTCACCACCTTGCCATCCATAGGCATTGTCCCGCTTAGAAAAGAGCCGCCTTCTCGGAAGTCTGTCCCTTCAATTCCAACAGCTACAATTTGGTCTTCTTCCACAATGCCGCAATCCCTACAAAAAAGCTCAGCCTTTCCGCTCTCAAGCAAATTCCCGCTTCCGCAGCTGGAGCACGTTTGCTCCTTCATAGTTCCACCCCCCGGAAATCATGCCACTCGAACCGTGAAAGAACGTAACTGGGAACTGTCTTTATCCCACAATAGGTAATAGGTGTTCATTCTATTTAAATGGTTCGATTTTTTGACTGGAATAGGTTGTGTGTGCCAATAGAAAGAAGATTCTGTTTGATAACGAAACCTTACCACAACACACTTCAAAATTCTCCCATCAACCTCTCCCTTACCAGCCCGAACTAGATGGTAGATAGTAAAAAGTCCTAAAATCGAAAGTAGCGCCAGCGACCCCAAGTTCCTCCCTTCTCCCCGGGATTGGGGTATGGTTCATTTTCCAACTCGAAACGACCTTCTTAAAACCTCGGGATTCGAGGTAATCATATGCTAACTTGTGTATTGGCCAGGAAACTTTCTGGCCGCGGCCAGCAAGACGAGAATACTTTGCTATAAGGGGTTTCAACTCTTCCTTTAGTAAATGAGCATCAATGGCCCTCGCAGGTACCTCACTCACATAGGGAGGATTTCTGATAAGGCTGTCGACTACACTGCATATCTCTTTCCTGTCAATGACAACGCCCATAATCGAGGGAAGCGCGCATGAATACTTAAGCTATTTGTTTTTTTGCAGATATATCATGATGAACGCTATAACCCTTAACAGCATCATCAATGTATAGTGTACAACTGAATATAATTCTTCACCGACTATAAAATCAGTCCGTTTTTATACTTCGCATGCTTTCCTTCAAAAAGGTGTGTCCAAAATGGCGGAATCGGTTACTATTCTCCTGGAACGGAAGGGAAGGCGTCAGTTTTCCAGATTTATGGAACTCATGAAAGAAAGCCAGGAAATCCCAATAAGGGAAATCAGAGCCAAGATCCCGAAAAGCACCTTTTATGAGTTTATCCTCGTGAAAATATTTGAGATAAACGAATCTATAAAGAGATTAGACCCGGAAGTGGGAGACTTCATTGTGCCTTCCTTCAGCAACACCAATGGCAAGATTATCCACACCTTCAAGAGAAATGGGAACGTTGAGATAGACGACAGCGACCCTAATTTCTTCCTTTTGAAAGTAAGGGAAGCTTCCGTTGGATTCCATTAAACTGCCTTGTCATTTCTTCTTTTATTTTTATAGCCAATTCAATAGCCTCAAGGGGGTATTTAGCAGCTATCTCTTCGGGCCTCATGAATTAGGAGGACTAAAGAATGAATTTAAGGGGGAGTACCAGAACAAGGAAAAGGGTCCAGGAAAAACGGACAAAGGCTTAGTTCTCGAAGTGGAGAATTGCTTTTACTCTTGTTGCTTCTTTGAGGTTTTCAATATTTTCCCTTAACAGGTCTGCCATTATCTTTGGCATATCCTGCTGGATTTTTATAAGAGTTCCTTTCAAATTTTCAACTTCGGTCTTAAGGTTTTTGTTTTCTTCCTCAAACTGAAGCGCTTTGGCAAGGCTTAAAGGGGAGCCGCATTTTTCGCATCTTTCAGACTTTGGAATGTTAATAAAGCTGCACCTTCTGCATTTTTGATTTATCTCAATTGCCGGGGTTTCTTCATTCAGGCGGAAATGCTTTCTCAGCCTGTTTAAGGTGTCTTCTGTGTTTAACCTCCCATAAGTGTTAGAATAATGATCAATTGAATGCCCAAATTTTGCAGCTGCGATTTCCTCTGGGACATTATCCATCTTTGAGATGGTGCAAGCACTATGCCTCAGGTTGTAAAAGTCAAGAGGCTTTTTGAAATTTGCACTGGTTCCAAGCCTTCTTATTCGTTGCCTAATTGTATCGTATTTTAAAGGAATTACCGCCCCATCTTGGCTCCTTTCATGCACCCATAATGGATCATCCCTTCTCTTAGAGGGATGATGCTCCAACCATCTCGATAAATAGGGGACGCAGCGCCAAACAGGAACTGGGCGGGGACCAGTTTTCCCAGCTCTAATTGATGCAATGATAAACTCAGTTTTGAACTCAATGTCCCCATAGCACAAGTCAATAAATTCAGATGGCCTAAACCCACCATCAAGCTGAGTTGCAATTACTGCTTTCATTTGAATGCTTTTTTCCATAGCAATCAGCATTTCCCCGTCTTCCCATGTAATCATATCGCTGGGGTTCAACTTCCTTACAAGGTATCTGTTGGGAACCCCCTTGATGTCAGTAAACCCTTTAGGCTTCTCCCCATTATTGAGCCATCTTACCAGGCGGTTGGTAACGTTTGAAATAGTATCGTAATAACTTGGCGAAAGAGAATCCCTGAGACTCTTAAATGCCTGATTTATTTTGCCTCTTTCGTGCATATCTTTTTCGATGTCCTTTAGCAGTGTAAGGGGCTTTCTTATTTTTCCAAGAAAAATAGTTTTTCTGGCTGGGCTTACATTGTACGCTTCAAGAAACCTTTTTACAGCGTTTTTGTTCTTATCACTAATGCTTCTGTCAGAGAACAATAGATATTCTTCCGATTCCGCCCTTGCCGGATAGTTGTGTATTGGCATGCCCCTGAAAACGTTTTGATGGTATTTAAACGTTAGGGTGGGGCGGTGGACAAAATGAATAACGCCCCAGACCAGACTCGAACTGGTGACCTTGTGATGTCTTGTTTCCCTGCTTTGAGAAATTAACAGTCACACGCTCTACCTGTTGCTCCGTGTTTATTTAATAAACCCGTCTAAGCTACTGGGGCATAAAAAAGGCCTTTATCTCCGGCAGAGTTGAAATTACAAAGTCGGTTGACCATATACCCTGAGATCAGCAGAAGGAGAACCACCACCCACCAATATGAGCTTTTCCTCCGGAACAGCTGCTCGTTGATTAAGTTGATCCCGAGGACTTTTTCTTTTCCTGCATTGTAGACTATCACTTCTTTTGCATTGTCGAAGTGGGGGAACATCAGCACAAAGTCAGTCTCGTTCAGCTTAAACTGGCCGCCGGAGAGTGTTTTGAACAATGGGTCCCCTATGTCAACACTCACCGTCAGAGGAATGTCAAAAGTGAATGATGCAAGCGTTTCACCCCCAATCGAGCGGAGCTCAGCAAGATACCCTTCATCGGGCTGAAGCACATAATCCGGGCTGTAGCCGCACTTTATTATCTTGTCCTTAAATGTGATAAACCCATTATCATAATGGAGGTCGACAATCAACACCTTACCTGCCTGGGGGGCTGCAGGCATGAGCGGGATTGCCAATAACAGCATGATCAGCAGAAAAAGTTGTTTCATGGCGCACCACTATACTTCTTCAATCTTTTGATTAGGATATCCTCATTGCGGGGGCCGAATCTCTTCACCTGCAGCGAGCGCATAATAGAATTATCAGTCGGACGGTAAAACTCATTAAGGGAGCAGCCTGAGAAACAGCCAGTCCCCTCAATTCCTGCCCATTTGCTGCAGGATGAAACATCGCAGTTTGGGAAAGAGGGGATATTCAGCCCAGCGTTGCGGTAATACTGCTCGTCAACATACTCATCGGCAAGCCCGCCAATGGCGTGGCCAATCTCATGCAGCAACACTGATGGATTGTCAGCAGTGTTTATCTTTGCCATGTTCGATACGCTGCTTGAGCGGATGGGCCGGAGAAAATCTGCTATCTTGGTCCGGCTCACCAGGATTATAACAAAATCATTTGGGCAAAACGAAGCTGCCTTCTTGACAAGAAATTCATCGCACTTCACATAATCGCCGACGGTGCAGCCTAAATCCTCAAATCTGTCGATACGGTGGATGTTGATCTTTTCCCTGTTCAGGCTGAAAGGCTCGGTCGCCAAAACTGTTCGGGTTTCCATTAAACACCATCTGGGTGCAATCCTGCTGCTTGACTGATGGGTCAAACGTGCTCAGGGCAGCTGTGGAGCCTTTGCTCGATGCGCTCAGCCTGATGATGCCCCTGCCTGCTTTCAGGCATAATGGGTTTTCCTGCCCGTCAAGCTCAAAGCCATCAAGCGCAATCGGGGTGAACTCCTGGAAGGGAGAGAGAAAGACATTTTTATCTTCATAGACCTTGATCATATCATTGAGGCGGCAATTCACCAAAGGGGAAATATTTTTTGTCCTGTCAACAAAGCAAACAGCATCGGCTCCGGAGGGCAGCGCTGTCACCTGCTCTTCTATGCTCCCGAAGGCAGCCTTTGAGGCCTTTTTGACCATGTTCGAGAGGGATGATTCAAAAGAAGTGAGGTCCAGCTTTTCGGATGATGCCTGGTAATCTTTAATAGCGCTGAGGCCGAACAATAACACTCCTGCGGCGACGAGTGTAAACAACCCTATCATCAGGGAGTGGAGAGTAAGTTGGCCTTTCTTGCCCATTGCTGGCTCATTAACCTCTTGGTATTTAAAGATTGCTTTGAAGATTAAGGCTGCTTTAAAGATTAATGTTGCTTTAAAGGCGAGGATTGTTTTGCAAAATTGCATCATCTTTTTCAACTACCTCACCAGTCACACTCCTCAGCATATGCCCGGTTATCCTCAAATCAAAGAACTGCTTCAGGGGCAGCCTCACCTTGACGCCCACAATGAGGGGGTAAGTGCCAAACTGCCTGCAGAAAGTAGTGTTGCCATCGTAGACTTCGGAGTAACAGCCTTTTAGGATTGCCCCTTTAGGTATCACTCTCTGGAGCATCGGAAAATCTATCTGCTGCCTGATGTCATTCCTCCATTTCCAATAAAGCCTTTTGTTCTTTTTCAGGAACTTATCCCTGCCTTCGTTGAACAATGATGTCCCTTCAAACAGGGCAACCTGGCGGATGTTGATGCGCCTGAGCATGAGCCCATCGCTGTAGATCTTCCTGAGCCAGGCCATATTCTCCTCATGGGTTTTTTTTGATTCCTCACGAAGGCCGAAGATGATATTGATGCCGGGCAGGAACCTAGGAAGGCCATCATCGCCACGAGCTGCACCAAAACTGTTGATAATGCTGACTGCTTCGAAGGCAGCCGTGGGCAGGCAGTTCAGGGTGTTCGCCCTCACGACCTTGAGATCAAAACTCTCGACACCAAATGCTGCAACATTCCCCGAGGTGCAGTACTTCACTACCACTTTTGTGATGCTATCATTATTTTTTTTATGGTCAAGCAAGACTTTAACAGGATTCACATTGTCAATATGGAGTACTTTTATCTCCGGGCATGTTTCATGGATCTGCTGCAGCAGTTCCGGCGCATGGGGCAGCGTGTAGAAACAGGTCTGCTTCCCAAGTCGGAAAAATCGTGCACCTCTCCGGTAACATTCCTGTATCTCAGCTACAATATCGCCATTTTCCCTGAAAGCTACCCTGTTCTTCAAAGGCTCGGTGCAGAAGCTGCATTTCCCGATGTCACACCCCTTTCCCGTCTCAATCTCAATCATCCTCTGGCCAGGGATCTGTGCAAGGATCGCAGAGCCCAGGACAGCATAACTTTTTATTTTTTCGAAAGGCATCCTATACAGCTCATGATCAATCTTGTCAAAAACCCCCAAGTCGGATTGTTCTCCCCGCTTTCCACCGAAAAGCTGGGTCCCAAAAATTGCCGGTCCCGTAAGGATCTTTTTACAGCGCAAGCCAGCAATGAGGGGGATAACCTCATGCAGAGTGCCGGGCATCGCAGACAAGTATTTTCCGGGGACGTGGACGCCCAACACAACAATGAGCGTATCTGTCTTTTCAAGAATCTCTTCCATCCTCTCAGCATTATTTGTCAGGTTATAGGTGAAAATATCTGTCTTTTCGGATGGTTTTGGGACTTTTATCCTTGAATGGTATTTCCTGAAAAATCTCAAGTCGTCGATGGTGGTATATTTTACCTCTTCCCTGCCCTCATCAGCCAGATAACCGGCGATATATCTTGGGTATGTGCCAAGATAAGGCGGAACACCTAATCCGGCAGGCTCATCAGTGTAGCAATCCAAAATGGTGATCATCGATGTTCGAATCCCTGCTGCCAATAAAAAGGTTCGTATGCGCATCAGGGAACCTCACAGGATAGATTCTTTATACCCGTTCCCCTTCAGTTGTTTGAAACTCACCGATGATACAGGAATGGAGAGTATTCTTCTCTCACAGCCGGCATTTTCAGAATGCTGAATGATCACTTCTGCTCGAAAGGTTTTTAAAAGAGCGTTTGGTTTGTTGTTCCGGGACTATGAAATTCGACTTACACAATCATACTCACTACTCGCATTGCTCTACCTTCAGCCCTCTGGCACTTCTCAAGCTTGCAAAGAAGACAGGATTGGATGGCATCGCTGTCACTGACCATAATACAGTCAAAGGGGGACTTACGGTGAAAAAGCTCAACAGAGACAAAGATTTTAAGGTGATTATGGGGAGCGAGCGCTATACCTCCCGGGGGCATGTTTTAGGGCTGTTCCTGCAGAAGGATATCAAATCAAAGGTTTATGAGGAAGTGATTGAGGAGATAAGGAACCAGGGTGGGGTGTCGATCATAGCGCATCCTTTCCGGTATCTTCCCGGCGCTTTTTTTCGGATGAAAGGGCTGGATCATAAATATTTTCCAGATGCTATCGAATGCTTTAACTCAAGGACTGCAGGGTATGCCAATGCTATGGCCGGCAGGCTTGCAGACAGGCTCCAATCGCCAAAAACCGCTGGATCAGACACCCATTTTCCCTTTGAACTTGGGAAATGCTATACTTCCTTTGACGGGGATTGCAGAGAGGCAATCTTAAAAAGGAAAACTGCCGTGTTCGGCAAAAGCTATACTATGCTGGTCGGAGGAACCTTAAGCTTTCTTGCGAAGACAACGCACAAGCTTGGGTTAAGGACATGCCCTCAATAATCGCCCAGGCAATCTATTTCATGCTTCCAGCCTAGTTTGCAAATATGGCACCTGTGATGGTAAAAAAAATATTTAAAAGATTAGCTGTGCCGCTGGATTTTGGGAAAAAATTTGGGAAAGAGGAGATTTTTGGGAGCCATAAAACCTTCAGGGGGCTTATCGCTGCTGTGGCTTTTGCAATGGCTATCGCTTTCGTCCAGTCTTTGCTTTCCTCATTGCCCTCCTTCAGGGAGATTGCTCTCATCAACTATTCACAGTGGCCTCTCATCGGCCTCCTCCTTGGCTTGGGAGCGATCGGAGGGGATCTTGTTAAAAGTTTCTTCAAGAGGAGGCTCGGGGTTCCGCCCGGCTCACGATTCATCCCCTGGGACCAGCTGGACTTTGTCCTTGGCTCATTGCTGTTAGGAAGCATCATCACTGATTATTCCCTCACCTTTTTTCTTACTGCCCTTATCGTCAGCTTTGCAGGGCACATACTTGTCAACCACCTTGCCTATTTCACAAAGATCCGCGGTGAGAAATGGTAGCCTCAATAGCCCCATTAGCCTCAATAGCCTCATTTGCTTTTTTGGCTTTAGGATTCGTTGCACTTTTGGCACTGTCATCTTTTTTATTTTACCGGTTTATCTTTTTGCG
>JACPBU010000131.1 GCA_016180165.1 Candidatus Woesearchaeota archaeon
ATGGAATATCGTCTGGTATGGGGGGGTGAAGTCCATGTGGGATCTCAATAAAGATTTGGATGAGCTGCGGAATAAATTTCCGGCGATTGAGCACATCACCACCTCAGTTGTTGCCAGAGATTACAAGCTGAGTTTTATGCCTCAGGGGATGATAGATAGGCTGGAAAAACGATAATGGGCTGAGCATTTTAACCTTCCAGATCAAGAAAGGTGCAATTAGTGCACTTCTACAATCTTTTTAGAATTCTTTTAAGCCTCTCCCTCAGCCGGAGCTTAGAGTAATTTTCTACCAAGAAAATAACTAAAAATGGAAAAGCTATTGACAGTGTAATAATCAGTAATGTTACTTCACCTGAATTCCCGGGGGGATTTGAAAGATTCTTTGGGTTGAGCGGGCTGGAAGAGTTGTTAGGATTGAACGGGCTTGCAGGATTATACGGGCTGTGGGGATTGGCAGGGTTGAGTATCCCAACTGGGTTGATTGGGTCATATAAATCCTGGGCTCCGGCAATCTGGCTGATTCCGAGGGCCGCCACCCCCGAAGCAGCAACACGTGAGAGCGTACTTCTATATAGGTGGCTCAACCTGACAAAAATGCTTTTGCTCTCCTGGCTTCCATCTCTTAAATTCTTGAGGATTCTCTCCTCTCCATTAACGAGCTTTTGAAAAGGTATAACCAAATCCGCAGTAAAATCCCCTTCTGCTTTCTGCAATGTTTTCAGCTGGCTTTGGCAGTTTTTAAGGAGGTCATTTATCAGACCATCCTTCCTATCTGACAACTCTAATACTCTCTGTGCATCTTTTACTAATGGAATGCCTCTTGCAGCCTGTGTGATTTCCTTAATTGCATTAAAGGCATATTTTTCATCACGGCTTTTTATCCAACGATACACTCGCTGGGTTAATGCAAGATCCAGTTCGGCGATTGGCACCAAACCAGAGGCTATCCTGCCTTTATTCTGAACCGATGATTGCAATTGAGAAATCGCTTCTTTCTTCCTGGCCAGCCCATCTTGAATCTGCCTTTGAAATTCAGCTGCGCCTTTTTGAAGAAGCTGGGCGTATCTCGCAAGCCTTGAAGATTCCATGGTTGTTTTTCATCAAGATGAATTATATAAATATGTTGGTTTTTTGCGATTTAGTCCTGTGCAAGTAATCTCAATTCTGCTAAACCAGCCTACTTTCTACTTTGCCACAATGATGTGGAAATCGCCAATTTTTTTCAGTTCAGTGATCAGCCCGGGAGTATGTCCTCGCCCGAAAAACATTATGCCGGCTTCGGATTTCCCATGCATAGATGCAGCCATTAATCCTGCCCCAGCATGGTTTCGGCGGTTGATCGCAAGCTCATCAAAGAATTTTTTGAATCTATTTTTCCCGAAAGAAGCCTCATACTTTTTCTTCCATAACTCCCTTTCTATCCCCCATTGCCCCTCAATTTTCTTTTCAAACTCCTCGGGGGATATGCCTTGCCTGTATCTCAACACAGAAAAAAACCTTTTTAAGCTCTCTTTTTCTTCGCCGACTTTTATTTCAATCTCCTTGAGGTCATCGCCAAGCAGCGATGTATTATACGGGCTGGTCTCAAAAGGCTCACCCCCCTTTTGCATCTCCCTGTTTGCCCACCTATAACATTGGCTCAAAACTTCTTCTGCGATCTCAAGGTTTTTTGCAGCATCATCCTTTAGCCCCTCATGCGCAAGCCTCAATTTTGATAGAAAACTATAGATATTCGAAGCAGCATACCCTGTCCACCCGCTCATTCTATCAATGGAATTTTTTAGTCCGACATTGATTATTGCCGTAGTTTTGGATGGTTGAAATTGATTAAGAAATAATTCCCTGGATTTGTAGATGGCAATCTTAAGGCTGGACTCCCTGGCCATCAGAGAAAGATGGCCAACTACGGCTTTTAAAACCATTTCCTGAAGCTCTGGATCCTCAAGCGGCACAACAGTAAATTGTTCTCCGATCGGCTGCGATAAAAACCGGGGTATGAGGTCATCCTGGGCATTAAAAATCTGAAAGCCCCGCTTTGCATCTGCTTCATGTCCGGCCCACCCCTCAAATCCAATAAATGAAATTCCAAACTTCATCCGGAGAAACTCAATCTTCTCCAGATCCTTATCAGCATTCTCCTGCTCCCCGATTAATCGGTTATAAAGCGCAATCGGGTCTGATAACTCCTGAGATTGTTCTGGCTTATTCGGCTTTTTGGTCGCATGGATGTCCTCAAGGATGATAAGAAGCGGTGCAGATGGCTGCCGAGCAGGGTAAAATTCTGTAGCCTTTACCGGCATATTATCAGAACCTTCATTAAGAATCTTAAACAGCTCAAAAGGAAAGATATATCTTTTTTCTGCTCCATACCATATTCTTGCAGGAACTGATGATTGCTGGCCCCATGGTTTCATTTCTGGCCACAAAAGGCTATTTTTCGTTGTCAGAGTTTCTGTTTTTGCCTGTTCTTCAATTGGTTTTGCAGCTGGAGCTTCTTGTGCTTCAGCGGTGATTCCACCGAGGAGTATCCTGGCAGAAAGTATCAGCCCAGCAGCAAGCCTGGTGAACGAATCCACATTCGCTGATGCCAGCCGCCTCAGCCTCTCCCCGATGCCGCTTTGAAGGAAAGCCCGATACCTTGTGAGGGATGCCTGTATCTGTGGAACGCCTCCGCATGCTGCCAATGTTTCTCTCCATATTTCGTTTTCTCTCTGAATTAATGGGGCAAGCTTTTTTACGGAGTCGTAGGAAATTTCCGAAAGCGCCCTTGCCTGGAGCTGGAGTATCTGGCCAATCATGAGCCCTGTGATGTTCCGGTAGAATTCTTCCTCCTTCATCTTAAAGCTTGGGAGAAAGAGATATTTCTTAGGTTCCGATGGCGCAACAAAAGCCCTTGAATGTTTAAATGCTTCCAACACCTTCTTTTCAGGACCTGTAGTGTTTTGTGCGCTGATAAATGCTGCCACTTCGGATAGTTCACGGACAATTGCCTGCTGGTATCTTACAATATTGCCCATAAGATCAAATCTATTTCTAATGCTCGAAAAAGGTATTTTGGTGTTAGCTTTGTCATCTAGGACAAACGATTTGCCATAATAGCCCATAACCAGAGAAAGTCGCTTTGCGAATGATTCTTTGAAAGAAATATAGCGATCCAATTCAGAGACCCATTGCAGGCATTGTTCAATTCTCAATACTAACTCATCTGGCTTTATTCCAGAGATATTTTCCTCTTTATTGCCAAACTTCCCATTAATTATTCTTGCCATGCTATATTCCCAGCTCCTTCAACGCTGCGTCAATCTCCTCTTCCATCATCTCAAACTTTTTCTCCGGCAGAAAGTCTTTTTTCTCAAGCTCTATCTTCAGTTTTCTTCTGAGCATTTCTTTCATCTGCTTTTTATCATCCTGATTCCAATTCTCTCTCAGTGAAACTTTTTGGGCTTCCCTCATAAGAATCTCTGCGTCTTTTGCATATTGGCTTGCGTAAAGCTCATCAGGGTTTACCTTGCCCCCGATGCTGTGGCGGAGGGCTTTGGATAGAATGTTGGTCAGTTCCTCCATATCCGCCTTTTTGCTCATATGAGTTTCCTGACAGCTGTGATCTTTTCAAGGATAAGCGCTCTCACCTTTTTGAGGAGCCTGT
>JACPBU010000132.1 GCA_016180165.1 Candidatus Woesearchaeota archaeon
CTTCTCCTTCAGCATGGCAATCTTTGCCTTGATCAGCCCGATATGCCCCTGGCTGGCCTTATTGTATTTTGTATTCTTGATCTCATCCTCAAATTCCTTTATCCTGTCAGGAATAGAACTCTTGATTTGAGCGATGATGGAGCCTTTGACCATAGCAGGAAACGACATAAAGCGGGTTTAAATAAGTATGGGAAGGTAATTGCACTTAATGAGAAGAAGCCCTGCCAAGTAAATTCCAAAAATTTGAGAATGCAACAGCTCCCTTAGCTACCTCAGGTTTAAAAACCCTTAGGTTATACCTCTGGGGGCCTTCAACCACTGGTGCCACAACAATTGCCGTGTATCCCCCCTTTTCCCTCGCAACATACATCCTAAAGTTACCTTTACCCACCCATTGGGGTTGGGATAGAAGTGCCTCAGAAATAAAATCTTCAGTAAACTCCCGAGTTGTTAATGGTCTCCCCAACATTGTTTCAAGGGGGCTATCCTCCGGCCTTAAACAAACAGTTGCCCCTTGCGGCTCGAAAGCCTGCTCAAAGATTTCTTCATGTCTCGTGGGGAATGAATAGCGAATGACAGCCTTTACAAACCCTTCAGAGTGATACCTTCCATTGTGATCCCAACCATCTTTAGCATCCTTAGAAGTTACGCCTCTCCCTATTTCCCTTTCAACGGGTATTGGGGAAATCCCTGCGATTCTTCCTGCAATATTATAAACTGCCTCATCTGAAAAGCCTCCTTTCTCAGCAAGGTTCATTGCATTAATCAAATCCCTGTCGTGCTGGCGTTCCATCCGGCTGAATGCTGCGGTTCCCATGTTTTCATCAATAATGTATCAATTGGCAATGGGACTTGCCAATGCCTTATAAAGATTTATATCATCCAATATACAAATCTTCCTGATTACAGAAGAAGCGCCTGCCATGGGTTTAAAAAGGAATCCGAGCTCCCGATGTTTATGGCACTCATTCTTGATGACGATGGCAAAAAGGTAAGAGTTGAAGAATCCCGCACGACAGTATATTTTGAAATGCCCTGCCTTGGGAGCATTATTCCCGCACTCCATTATTTTGAGGCGTTGCCTGAAAGCAGTTCCCGGAATGAATCATTCCAATGATGCCTACAATCTCGTTTTGCTGAGCAAAGATAAAAAGCATAATGCAAGAGATGTGCTTGCCGAATATGCGCAATTCCTTCGGGAGAATAATGTCAAAGAGTCAAGAAAATTGCTCATCAGGGAATTTTCTCCTGAGGATGCCTACCTTCTCTTCAGGCCGGCAATGCTCAGGAAGAAACTGGCAGACCAGAGCATAGATTTTTCGGTTTTCTGGAATCCGGACTCATTCAGTGATGGGCTTCCTGTCCCCGATGCGATGTATTTTCATTCAGCAAGGTATAATGAGATAATGAGGAAACTGTTAACAAGGATAAGCCCAGAAAATCCTGCTGGTTCTGATTCAAGCCCCCCCTCTCAAATGAGAATAAGCGGTTTTAAGGAATCAAATCTGGCAGACAGGGTATTTATTTGATAGGAATCTTGGAATAAACTCTATTTTTACCAAATATAAACTTTAATGGCCTTCTTTTTTATTGCTCGGCATTAAAAAAGAGTGGACTGGAAGTACCCAAATCCTGTTTGTGAATCCGGACCGTTCATCTCCAGAAACAGCTACTATCATTCTTTCTTGCCCATCACTAACCTGATAAACCCTTAAATCATTTCTATAATCTGATTTGGCCCATTGGGAAGATAGTGAGGGAGGAATTCCTCTCAGTGCAGAATCTTCAAGCCCATCTTCCAATGGTGCGCCAATTAAAAGCTCCAACGTGTTTGTATTGCCTGCCTCAATATCAACAATATGCCCTTCTTCCGCAACTTTGGCAGTTTGATATGCTTTTTGGGAGTAAAGCATCGTTAAAAAACTATTAACTGGAAGGATACACAATGAGTCCGGATCCTCCCAAGGGGGGTTTCTGTTCTTTGAAGGCTCTATCTCAACATACTTCCATTGTTCAAATCGTCTTCTCAATCTATCTCCATAAGGCCCGCCCCAAGCATAGTTCATTCCGCTCATAATAATACCTTCCTAACTTGAAATAACAGGAGAGACTTTGGCCTGTTTAAAAGGATTTATGGTCTTGAGAATATAGGGGAATTCTCTCGATGAAAAAGCAAAACTCAATTATTCATACTCTATCGTCGCTGGCGGTTTCTGGGTGACGTCATAGAGGACTCTGGTCACGCCCTTGACCTCATTCGTTATCCTTGAGCTCACCTGCTCTAATAATTCAGGCGGCAGCCTTGCCCAGTCTGCGGTCATCGCATCAACTGAGGTTACTGCGCGCAGCGTGATGATATAGCCATACGTCCTTGCATCGCCCATGACGCCAACTGCCCTGACCGGAAGCAGCGCAGCAAGAGCCTGCCACACCTTGTGGTAGTGCCTGAACCTCCTTAATTCCTCGATGAAGATCGCATCTGCGCCCTTGAGGATATCAAGCCTCTCCTTCGTGACTTCCCCTAATATCCTTATGGCAAGCCCGGGCCCCGGGAAGGGGTGCCTTCCGATAAGCATCTCAGGAATGCCGAGCTGCCTTCCCAGCCTCCGGACATCATCTTTGTAGAGGTCCTTCAGCGGCTCGATCACCCGAAGCTTCATCTTTTCCGGCAGTGTCACATTATGGTGGCTCTTGATCTTTGATGCATGCTTTGATGGCTGCGCAGATTCTATCCTGTCGGGATAGATCGTGCCCTGGCCGAGAAAGGTGATAGAAGGGTGCTGTTTCTCAAGCTCCTTCACTTTCTTCTCAAAGACATCGATATAAGTGTGGCCAATGATCTTCCGCTTCTCCTCTGGATCCAAAACACCTTTAAGCCTCTTCAAAAAAAAGGCCGATGCATCAACCACGGAAAAATGCCTGAAGTCGAGGCGCTGGAAGAACGACCTTATTTCCACAGCCTCATCCTTCCTCATCAGCCCAGTATCGATGAACACGTAGAATCAACCCCGCCGGAAACGCCCATCAGGACGCTTTCACTGCCCACCTCTGCCTTGATATCCTGGATAAGGCGGCCGCTCATGCCCTCCATCGAAAAATCCTTCACAGCCCTGCAGATGCCAAAGGCAAAGTTTTCCAAGATCTTATTTCCCTTAAGCGTGTGCATCACCTCGGGATGGAACTGGACCCCAAAGAGATTTGACCTGTTGTTTTCCATCGCTGCATACGGGCAGGAGTCAGTCTTTGCAAGCACGGAAAAATCCTCCGGCATGCTGATGATCTGGTCTCCATGCGACATCCAAACCTGCTCTTTGCCTGAAAGCCCCCTGAAAAGCCTTCCTTTATGTGCGATCGTTATAACCTTTTTTCCAAATTCTTTTGTCTGCTTGTTTGCTACGGTCCCAAATTTCTTCCCGATAAGCTGGTGGCCGTAGCATATCCCTAAGATTGGGATTCCCAGAGAGAATATGCGGTCATCTGGCATCGGCGCATCAGCAAGGTAGACTGACGAAGGGCCTCCGGACATGATGATGCCCTGCGGCCTTTTTTCCTTTATTGCATCAAAAGAAATATCCGACGGAAATATCTCAGCATACACTCCAAGGCTGCGCACCCGTTTAGCTATCAGATGGCATGTCTGGCCGCCGAAATTCAGGATGATGATCATCGTCAGGTCACTAAAAGGCCGAGCTTGCCCTGCCTTGCAGCTTTCTTGAGCTCCAAAGCGATCCTTTCGCCATACCCCATGCTCTGCAGGTATAGATAACCGGAGTAAGGCGTGGCTGCAGTGCCCGGGCTTCCTGGAATTCTCATGGAAACATCAAAAATGACAATATCCTCTTTGCCATCCTCTGCAACAACTGCCCCCTGCAATGCAAAAGGGCCGATAATGCCCGGGGGATGCTCTTTTTTCATCATAGCAACAAACTTCTCTCCCATCGCAAAGATTTTTTCAAGGAGGCTTTCCTTGACGGTGACGGCAATATGGCCAGTCTCGATCAGCTTTGGCTGCCTCAGCTTCAAAATCTCGGACTGGACATCTGCGGGAAGCCTGAGGAATCCGTCTAAATCTGTCTGCCTCCTGGTATCGGTGCCCATAAGCTCAAGCTCCCCTTCCAGCGGAGAGTAGAAAAAATTTAAGTTCACATGAGCTCCGAGGACATACTCTTCGATCATTGCTTTTTGGAGTGCCTTTTTGGTTATCCTTCCTAGGGCAATCATCTCCTCTGATCTTTTCCTGAATTCCTGGTGGCTTCGGCAGAAGAAAAATGCGCGCTCATAGCCTCTTTGCGCTTCATTGACCTTGACAATTGCAAGCGCATCAATCTTTTTTGGATCCTTAAAGATTTTCGGAAGCCTGATTCCTGCTTTCTGGAGAAGGTAATACTGGTTCTTCGGAACATCGCGCTCCTCAAGCTTGACGGCACCCCTTGTCCCAAAGATCGGCACCAAAAACTCATTCTCAATCTTTTTAAAATCGCAGTAGACCCAGAAATACCTGTTGTGGATGAAAATCGTGTTAAGGGAACGAAGCTGCTCCTGCACTTCCTTCTTCACGATATCGGAAAACCTGTCAACAAGGATGACCTCATCGACGATGCCTTTCCCTTCTCTCGTCTTAAAATATTTGGCATACGTCTGCTCCCTCCCTCTCTGGCAGACAGCAACGGTCTTAAAGCCGGCTTTCTTTGCTCCCAGGCAGACATCAAGCGCAGAATGGCCTCCAAGGACGCCAATAGAGATATTTGACTTGTCATAATGGCTGAGAATATCGAGAATTGCAGCTTGTTTCAGTGCCATGGCTATTCAAGCACCTCCTGAAGGCGTTTCTGCTGGATGGCTAGCTTTATCTCCCTTGCCATCCTTCTGCCTGTAGACATCGGCTCCTGGTATCTGAGCCAGGTATAAGGGCTGCCATTGATGTAGGGATTTGTTCCTGCAACAATCCTTGCAGAGATCTCAAAGACATAGATTTCCTCTTCTGGAGTTATGACGCATTCCAGGCAGAATGGGCCATAGAGCCCTTTTTTCTGGATCTTCCTGCTCTCTTTGACCACCTGCTCCCCCATCTCAATAAATCGGGGAAGGAAAGATTCCCGGACAACGACTGGGATATTTCCGACGATGACATAGCTTGGGTCAATCTTTTCCGGCGGCAGGACCATCTGGTCTCTCGCTGAGATCCTCCCGATGCCATCGACATTGCTCTCATACCGCTTGTCAAATCCCATGATCTCGGTCTCACCGGTGAGAGGAGAATTGAAATAATGCGCATACATGTGGACCCCAAGGATGTATTCCTGGATGACATATTGCTTGCCCGGGTGCAGCTTTATCTTTTCCTTAAAGTCCTGGATGTTCTTTGCAAGAAAATAACCCTTGCCCCCGCCTGCCCCATGAAACTTCACGATGACCGGCCTGTCTATCAGCTCAGGCCTTGGGAAAACTTTCGGCAGCTTGCAGCCAGCCCTCGTCAGCCAGATCTTTTCTTTGTTCCTGTCTGATTCCCAGAGGAGGATTCCCTTGCAGCCAAAATAAGGGACTTTGAGCTTCTCAAGATTCTCGATGCCAACATACTGTATGTAGGATGCATGAGGGATAAGGATGGCGTTCTTTTTATTGAGCTCTTTCTCGAGCTTCAGGACATCTTTATATTCGTCAACAAGAATGATCTCATCAGCGACTTTAAACTGCTGGTAAGGCTTCTCTTTCCCTCTTCTGCAGATTGCTATCGTCCGGAAGCCTTCATCTTTCGCACCCTTCAGGATCTGAAGCGCAGAATGAGAGCCTAACGTCGCTATACTGTAATGTATATTTTGCGCTACCATAGAAGAGTGGAGCGGTTTTTATTTATAAATCTTTTGGAAAGGTAACCTGCGGCGGGAAAAAAGATTGATGGAGGGATGTTTACTTGTCCAGGTAAATGACTTCTTTCTCTTCCTTCAGGGCCTGGTTGATGGCATCTTCAATAGAGTTTTTACCTGGCTTTTTCTTACCTTTTTTGTCGCTCTGAGTCTCATCCCTGATTTCTGCAAACGCTTCAGAAGCGGCCCTTTTTGCAATTTCCTGGCCGGACACTTCCTCCTTGCCCTCATATTTCTTCCCTTCACCTTTAAGCTGCTCTTCAAATTCAGAAAGCTCACCTTCTTCCTCTTCACGCTCCTCCTCGCCTTTTCCTGACTGATATTCATCTGAGGGGTCTTTCTGCTGGTAATCATCCTGCTTCTGGTAGTCGTGGCCGTGAGAGGGGCTGTTGCTGTGATATCCTTCTTCTTCCCGGTCCCATGAAGCTATGCCTTGATAGGTCATATTCAGCCAACATTAAGGGTGAGTTTTTAAGGTTTGTGAAAATTGCATACTCCCAAAATATCCTTAGAAATTCCTTTGGAATTTCTGGGAACTTAGATTTCTATGTAATCCGACTAAAGTCAGGGGTTTCTCACAAAGACCCTTTAAACTTAAACTTTTCCCTCTAACAGAACCCAGTTGAATGCAACCATTCCATCCGGTCTTTGACCGGTGGTCATGGAAGCAGTTTCCACTTCCAGAATGGTTGCATGCGTCAAGAACAACCATCTTTGACTGNNNTTGAGCGTGTCAGGATTTCCCACAATTTTCAATCTCAAAATGGGAAATCCCGACACTTAAAAATCCGACCCGAGCGACCGAAGGGAGCGAGCAATCCCCAACAGAAAACTTCGGTTTTCTTAGTTGCGCTCACTATGCTCGGCAACCGTCTGTGACGGGGGGTGGTCGGATTTTTTTTGAAAATCGGCGACTTCACGCAGGGATAACCACTCAGAAGTAACATCAGTTACGAAAGGTTTAAATACGTGGAGCTATCTCTTAAATATTGTGGGAACATGGATTTAGAAGTTAAAATTAAAGAAGCAGGTAAGTGCATAAGTGCTATGGATGAGAAAGGCTTCCAATCCTTTGTAAACGAACTTCAATATGCAACGGCCTTTCATGATATCGGATTTGCCGCCGCCCAACAAGGCATCAGGGGTGCTGACAATGCAGAGATTGCTGAATCAAGGGGAGCATTTAATGGTGATGAGTATCATCCTAAAAGAAGGGATGAAATTATCGGCTCCCCATTATACGGCATGGTAAGAAGAGAGTTAAGGAAAAGGTTTAGTCTCAGTGAGCAGGAAATTCCTGATAACTTCACTGGTTGGTTGGGGTTGAATCAACAAAAGGTAGAATCTATTAAATCGGCGTTAAACGTTATTTTTAGTCAAAAATACGGTGGGCTGATCGAAGAAGTCACCAATAAAAAGGCGGATAGAGCCAGAGAAACCATTCAGAAATACGGCTTAAGGGGAATTTTTACTTGCGAGGGTAACCTTTTAGACATTTTTCTGGAAAATTACCGGGGGCAACAACTGCCAATTGCACAAAAATATGCAAAGAGGGAGTGATTAAACAAAAATGGCACAAATA
>JACPBU010000133.1:0-3619 GCA_016180165.1 Candidatus Woesearchaeota archaeon
CCACCGGGGTTCCTTAGGATTTTTGCTCCTGTGGCATCTGCAAGGTATTCCCTTGAGCGGGAGATAGCAAGCTGGATAACTGTCGCTATCAAAGGAGTAAGAATTGCAAGAACCAAAAGCTCAAGGCCTGAGCCTCCACGATCCCTGTCCCTCCCACCATAACCGCCAAAAAGGGCTGCGAACCTTGCCATCATGGCAATGTAAGAAATGACGCCAGCTATCGTCGCTGCAACTGTCGCTATTAAGGTGTCTCTGTTTTTGATATGGGCAATCTCGTGGGCAATAACTCCTTTCAGCTCTCCTTCATCGAGGAGGTCGAGGATACCCTGCGTTGCTGCAACAGCTGCATGCTTAGGAGACCTTCCGGTAGCGAATGCATTGGCAAAGTTCCCGGGAACAATATACACTTTTGGCATCGGGATTCCTGCTTTCTGGGAAATTTCTTTCACGATGGTGTACAGTTTTGAATTTTTATCGGTGACTTCTTTTGCCCGATAAAGCCTGAGAACAATCCTGTCAGAGAACCAAAATGAGCCGATGTTCAAAAGCATGGCGAAGGCAAGAGCGATGACTAATCCGTTCTGGCCCCAGAACGAGCCGACCCAAAGCAAAAGGGCGGTCAACAGGCCTAATAAGATTACGGTCTTGAATTGGTTCCAGATTCCCATGGATTGTGGTAAGAGAAGGAGGTTTAAAAAGATAGTGGTAGCGGAAAAAATTTCTTAATGTTCTAACTTACAACAGTAACGATACATCCCCTCAATCTGCCTCAGCTTTGTGCGCCTGAACAGGAACTCTCTTAGCTTGTTGTCAATCCTGGCCCCGTGCTGGTTTAGTGCGTGATTGAGTTTGCCATAGAGCTGCTTTCCTTTCCTGTCAAGGTCTGTGAGGATGATAATCTCGGGGTTTTCTTTGGTGGCTTCCTCGACGACCTGGAACAATGGCTTCTTGTTCAAGACTCTGATTCTTGTGAGGCCGAGCCTCTCCAATGCCAGCCTGTCTTCTTTGCCTTCGACGATAATGAGCTTTTCCTGCTCTCCTGCTTTTTCCAGCAAAGCCAGAAGCTCCTCTCTTTCTTCTTTCAATCCGTTCTTTTGGTTTATCATCTTCCCTCGTATCATCTTCCTCTTTTTTTGGTTGTGTTTCTTTCTTTCATCCTCAAGCTATCTTTTTTCCTTAATCTTGTTCTTTAATCTTTTTCCTCACCACTCTTCTCTATACTTTTTGTGCAATGGGTATGTATTAAGCTAATCAAGTGGGCTCTACTATCTTCAAAACTCTTGATTGGTTTCGCAAAGGCTCTGTGTCCCCGAGGGGGCATCCCCCCACGACGAGCTTGATTAATTTGGACAAGCGAGTTTTGACCTTAAGATAGTAGAGCCCACGTCTGAAGCTTAATACATACTGCAATGGCAACCTTTATTAATTATTGCTCCTTAATCCTCTTGGGGGGCAGATGGAATGATTCCTATATCTCATATCTTAAACCATTACAAGCGGGTTGACATCCAGCGGGCTATCCTTGCCTGTGCACTGGGCAGAGAAATTGCAGTCCGCTTCAATGATAAAGGATTTGGAAAAAGGCCCGATGTGCTGACTTATCCCAGCGATGTCCTCGAGTTAGCAAAACAGGGAGCCTCCTCTTTCCATGCGTCGGAAGAGCTTTGGCACAATCCTCTCCAGCTCAGCCTGGACATGAAAAAGATGGATGTTGACAGGCTTCGGAAAGGGTGGGACCTGCTCATCGACATCGATTGCAAGTTTGTTGATTATTCAAAGATTGCGGCAGACATCCTTATCAAGGCTATCAAGCATCATGGGGTGTCTTCAGTCTCGTGCAAATTTTCCGGAGGCTCCGGATTCCATATTGGGATACCCTTTGAGGCATTTCCAGAGAAAGTGCATGACAAGGAAACAAGGCTTTGGTTTCCTGATGGGCCAAGGGCGATTGCCCTCTATCTTGTGGACAAGCTTCGGAAGCCTTTGCAGCAGGAACTCCTCAAAGAGGGTGTCGAAGCCATCATGGCAAAAACTGGGCTGGCATATACAGAAATCGTCAGCAGGAACTCTTTCGACCCTTTTTCCTTCATCAAGATAGATACCCTGCTCATCTCTTCGAGGCATCTTTTCCGCATGCCCTACTCATTCAACGAAAAATCAGGGCTGGTGTCCGTCCCCCTCAACCCTGAAAAAGTCCTGGAATTCAGGAAAGAGGTTGCGTCGTGGAGGAATGTCAGAGTCTCAAAGCACGAGTTCCTCAGCAGAACAAGCGTCCAATCCCACGATGCCAAAAATCTTTTGGTGCAGGCCTGCGACTATGCAAGCAACCTTGCGGCACAGCAGGAAGAGCAAAAAGGCATCACCAATAAAAAGTTTATGAGCGAAGATGTTCAGGAGGCAATCCCTGAGCAGTTCTTTCCTCCATGCATCCAGGCAATCCTCCGTGGACTTAAGGATGGGAAGAAAAGGAGCGTGTTTGTGCTCATCAATTTCTTAAAGAGCGCCGGATGGGAGTATGACTCTATCGAGAAAAGGCTGCTGGAGTGGAACAAGGTCAACCCCGAACCCCTGCGCGAGGTCACTATCGTCGGGCAGCTCCGCTACCACAAAAGCCAGGGGAAAAAGGTGTTTCCCCCCAACTGCGACAATGCGATGTATTATAAAGACCTGGGTGTCTGCTGCCCGAGTGAGATCTGCCAGAGGTTCAAGAATCCAGTCAATTTTGCAAAGGCCCAGGTGAGATACCTCCATAAGCCGAAGAGAAAGAAAAAAACAGATGTGACACCGGGACATGATGCCCAACAAGGATCTGGTGCCAAAGAAGGGCCTGTCGCCAAGCAAGAAACCAACGCCAGGCAAGAAACAGAGGTAAAACACGATGAGGCGAGGAAGGCCGCATAAAAGCCAAATACGGCAAAATATTGTTGAGATCCTTTACTTTCTTCATGAGGGCTACGGCTATGATCTCTTCAAGCATTATAAGTCCTTATTCTCCCCGGTGACCATGCGGGTCATCTATTACCATCTCCGGACAGGAAAAAACCTCGGGGAATTCAAGGTCAACAAAATCAGCAATGAGCGTGGAGACTTCTCCTGGGGGAGCAATGCTGAAAAAATTTATTACGGATTAGGAGAGCATGCAAAGCCCTCCGGAGACGCCCGGGTGAAGTCTTATTTTGAGAATTTTGCAAAATCACAGGTGAATTCTGGCTTTGCTAAAAAAGATTTGGAAAATGAGGGAAACCTTTAAGAAAATAAGAGCAACCCTTATCCTATGCTTCCCTTCCACCTCAAGTATACACCCCAAGAGTTAAGCGGGATCAAAGGGCAGGATGAAGCGGTCAAGGCAATCAGCCAAGGGCTTACTGAGTTCCACAGGCTTAAGAAAAAAGCTTTTCTCCTTTACGGGCCGCCCGGGGCCGGAAAAACGTGCCTTGCTACAGCGGCTGCCCAAGAATTCAATCTGGAATTAGTGGAAATAAATGCCTCTGAGCACCGGAATGAGGAGCAGATACTCTCAAAGGTTGGGGGAGCTATCAGGCAGCAGTCCCTCTTCTCCAAAGGGAAGCTGATACTCATCGATGATGTCGATGGCATCGTCGGGAACGCAGATCGGGGG
>JACPBU010000133.1:3631-6265 GCA_016180165.1 Candidatus Woesearchaeota archaeon
GTCTCCCTCCTCAAGGAAACAAGCTTTCCCATCATCCTGACCTGCATCAATCCGTGGGACACTAAGTTCTCTGCCCTGCGCAAACAATGCACCCTTCTGGAATTACCGCCGTTGCAGGCACAAACCATCTTCCTCATCTTAAAAGAGATTTGCAATCGAGAGGGCATCCTTGCAGATGACGAGAGCCTTAAATCCCTGGCCCGGCGCAGCGGCGGGGATTGCCGTGCAGCATCCAATGACCTTGAACTGCTTTCTGCAGGAACACATTGCCTCAGCCAGGAGATGCTTGAGCTTATGGGCGACAGGGACAAAGAGGAAACTATGCTCAAAGCGCTGTTAAAAGTCTTCAAAACGACAGATCTCAAGATCGCATTAGGCGCTTTTGAGCATGTCAGGGGAGATATCGATGAGCAGTTCCTCTGGGTCGATGAGAATTTACCGCGCGAGTATGCTCCAGCAAAAGACATCGCTCAAGGCTACGAATCCTTAAGCAAGGCTGACCTCTATAAATCAAGGATTTCACGATGGCAGCACTGGCGATTTCTTGTCTATGCCAATGCATTCCTCTCTGGCGGGGTCGCTTTGGCCAAACAGGCAAGGAAGAAAGAGTTTACTGCCTACCAGCCGACAGGGAGGCTGTTGAAATATTGGTGGGCGAAGCAAAAATCTTTCAAGAAAAAAGCTATTGCAGAGCGGATGGCATCACAATGCCATATGTCGTTGAAGGATTCAGTCGGCTACATCCCCTTTTTCAGGGAGATTTTCCGGCGAAACTCCATCATGGCCGCCTATCTATCAGAGGCATTTTCTTTAGATTCAGAAGAGCAGGCCTGGCTCAGAAAATAAGGTGACTCGCTGAATAAGGCAATGTGCTGTTATTGCTTTCAACCCAGCCTCTTGAGCCATCCCAATCCTATAGTTGCGGACAAAATCAATTGAGCAAGAGATGTACACTTCCAATTATCAAAGGAAGATACCTGCGCCCAATTATGCCTACTACAAAAGTAATTGAACAATTGGTAAACTCAATAAATTTGAAGTCCTAAAAATTGGAGGGGGCAGTTTTCATAACATACCTAAATCGGACATTTGAGAATTTACCTTAATATTCGCAAAATACTCTTTAATGTCTGCTTCTGCAGTTTTATCCCTGAGTATTCATTCAGACCTAATATCAAATCTCATTATTTATGGAACATAAAAAATGCTTTGCATTTTTAAGTGCTCAAAAACCTTTGGTTTTTGACACATTTGTGAGATTTGATAGAATAGTAAATTGCATATTAAAAGTTCTAATATTTTTGCAATTTACTATAAGATAAAGATTCTATGCCCTCAACTTCAGATATGAAGTATAAAGATTAATAAAACAATATTAAAATTATTCCTTTCATCTATCCTTAATCTTCTGGCCAGCCCCTTCCGAAGGTGTTTTCTCCATCATAGCTTTGCATTGGGCTTCTCCAATAAACTTCCCATCAACAGTGCACTCTTTTGGAGGCCCCTCATCTGGCGGCGCAAATTTAGAACATTCTTTCTGATTTTCCGGTTTAGAACAGAAAACATCACATTCAGCTTGAGACCTGCAGCCTCCAGGCCCTGTTTGAGGCCTTATTTGATTTCTGTCTTCAGATTGGCGAGATTGGCCAGCGGTAACTTCAATGCTTCTTTTAGGGGTCCAGCCAAACAGGTGTTTAATCCAATCAATTAATTTAGTTATAAAATTTCGCTGGTCAATCTCTTTTAATTGCTCCTCATCTCCATTAGCAGAGGGGCCCTTAGAGGTTTTGTCTATCAGCGCCCTGCACTTTTCCTCACCAATAAATTCTCCATCGGCAATACATTCTTCCGGAGGCCCCCTATCTGGCTTATTATAACCGGGCTTTCCCCTAACTTCTGCCTGTACTTCTTTGCCTATTTTCCTCTCATATTTTTGAGCAACATCTACTAATGTGCCCAAAGACTCCTTTGAGCATCCTCCTCCGGCTGGCCTTCCCGATTCAGTCGGTCCCATCTGGGCAATATTTGGATGGGACTTGGTGAATTGTTCGCAATTAGTTGTACCAGTATTATAGATAGAAACTCTTTTCAGCTTTTGCAGGTTATCAAGACATGATAAATCTCCTGTAACATCTGGGTTTCCAGGATACTCATCCGCTATCCCCATCTCTTCAAGATTGGTTAACTTGCTAAATGCGCAAATATCACCTGTGACATTAGTGCCGCTGATATAAACTGCTTTTAAATTCGGCATATTGGCAAAAACAGACAAGTCCCCTGAAATTTGGGTGTGAGTCATGGCAAAAGTTTCCAGCTTAGTCAGGCCTTTTAAGCAGGAAATATTGCCTGTTATCTTTGGGTCAAAAGCAAATTTCAGGCTTCTTAAGTTTGCAGCTCCTGACAACGAGCAGATATCTCCATAAATCTCTGGATTGGAATAAAGGCTAAAAACCTCTAAATTTACCAGATTCTTCAAATTAGCAATATCTCCCTTAACCGTCCTATCGGTCGCATCCATATATTGCAAACAGGTTAAATCCTTAAGCTGACCTGCATCTTTTAGTAAATCTATATCATTAATCTGAATAAAATCCTCGTCGGTATAGCTCATCTGAAACCTTTTATGGACTGATG
>JACPBU010000134.1 GCA_016180165.1 Candidatus Woesearchaeota archaeon
TTTCCTTAGGCATATTAACACCTCTTTTTAAGACGATAAAATATATAAATGACAAAGTAGAACTAGTATTTATATCTTTCGTTTCAGTAGTCAATCTCTTTATATACATCCCCCGTTTCCCTAGTAAAGAACCAACATGAAAAGGAGAAATCTTATCCCCCGAGCATTGGCTGCCATCTTAATGTTGTATAACGGGAATGTTGGGGCTGAAAGCCCTGAAGGTGTGATGCGGTGGAATTCATTGAAAGCTGAGATTGTTAAAATTTTCGGTGAAGTTGACCCTGCGAAGGGTAGGTTCAGTAATCAGTATGGGGTTCCCTCCTGGTCATTTGATAGCTACGGCAGCGTATGTTTTAACCCCCCCATCGATCAACCACGCTCAACATTGCAGATTCTTGGTTCGAATGGTATTGAAGTGAGGGTCACGGATGAAGATTCCAATCGGGAGGTTGACACAATCGAAGTTGTTCGTCATTATCCAGATGGAATCAGCAGGATTTTACAAATTCGAAACCTTCCTGGAAAGAATGCCACGGCCACCTTCTGCGGGGCTAAACCTGATGAGATGTTCGAAGGCATTGTTTCCGATACTGAAGGCACAGACCCATTCCAGAAGGTTTTTGACAGTTACCGAAATAGATGGGAATATGAAAAAAAACGGACTGAACCGGCAAAATAGGAGTATATCCCTGATTTTTAAGCTTTCCCAACAAATTCGACATTATCCAAACCTTCGAATTCCTTGTCTCCTGTCAGGAATCTCAGAACAAGTTTTTTTGCAAGGCAATATCCCAAGGAATCAATAAAAGAAAAGGGTTTTTTCCTGTTGTGAAACTTGAAAGTTACTGCGGCCGTTACGGTATCTGCGTCAATAGTGCTTATCAGTTTCCTGATCTTGCCCTTCTATGCAGGTATGAGGGATTCCCTTCCCTCCTTCAGAAAGCCATAGAACAATTCAGCCAGGTTTAATGTTGACGTGATGACTTCTTCTTCGAAATATTGCCGATAGTTTTCGTTCTTGTTGGTGATCTCGAACAGCGCATAGGTATCAAAGAAATAAGGCATCTTATTCGAACTCCCGGTCAATCTCATCCATCATTCTCTTGACGGGGGTTTTCCATTTGACGCTTCCAAAGATATCTTTCACTTTAAGGCTGTCGCTCTCCTTGGTAAGCAGGATTGTTACTCTGTCGTTGGGCTTAAACTCCTCCCGGAGGGCTTTCTCCTTCGGAATAACTATCCCAACGCTGTTTCCCCATTCATTTACAACAGTTTCAATCTCTAGCATACAAAAGAATTAGAGGGTATATCTATTGTTTAAATGTTTCGGTGAAGAGTCCAGTTAGTGCCGGAGAAATCCCAACAGCTTTTCCACAGCCCTTCTCCTGAATTTCTTGTGCTTCTCAGCTTCCGCATCCTCGCCATATGCTTTTTTCGAGCCTTCATGAATAAATATCGGATCGTGCCCGAAGCCATGTTCCCCTTTAATTTCTTTTCCGATCGTGCCCTGCTCAGAGCCGATAAACACCAATGGCTCGTTCCCGGCTCGCAGTAGCCGACGGCAGAAATGTATTCACAGGAGCGGTCTTTGATGCCTTCCATCAGCTTAAGGATCCCCTGCAGGCCAATCCTCTGATGGATGTATTTTGAGCACGTCCCTGGAAATCCCTTCAATGACTTGATGAAGAGCCCTGAATCTTCGCAGATAACGGTTTTTTGCAGCTTTTCGGCAAGCTGCTTTGCAGCCAATCTGGATATTTCGCCGGGGTCATCGCTCCGCATCTCAGGGTATTCCAATGCGATGTGGTTAAGGACAGCATTTTCTCCGATAATTCCCTTAAATTCCCGGACTTTGTTCTTGTTCGATGTGACAAAATTTATTTCAATCATATGATTTTCCCTCTGGCCATTTTGTCTCTGAGGGCATAAAGCCTTCGAATATACATTTTGTATGCATCATCATGCCTCCCGATGGTTAAAAGCCAGATTGTCTGGCCTTGGAGAAAGTAAATAAGCCTGATATTAGAGGTTATCGGTTCCCGGTAGCAATGCTCCCCACCGCTCAGATGCTTCAGCCGCAATGGATTCTCTTTGATCTTATTCTTCTTCCTGAAGAAAATTTCTAATTCCTGCTTTCCAAGCTTATCCAAATCCTTAAAGAATCCGGGATGCTCCTTAATCTCCCACTGCATCAACCTTAACACCTCTCTTTTTGAGGTATGCATCCAGTTCTTCTTCTGTCTTTCCGATTGATGGGTTAGCTTCAATATCCGCAATCCTTTTCCTCGCAAGAGTGTCCTGATCGACAAGATTGGCAACATCCGTAATCAAAAGCTCAACGTCCTTCAGAACCTTGCCAAACTGCTCTTCAGATATGGTTATTGGAGCCATAAAGGCATTCAATGGGAGGTAATTTAAATAATTAACGATTGGATTAGAAAATCCTCTAAACGTTCTTGCGAATCTCCCCCGCCTTCCCCCCATTTGCCCTCACGTAATCCTGGTTCCCGGGCTTATCTCCCTTTCTGTCGTTAACAGGACACATTCGGATCCATCCTCTTTTTCAGCGCAGAGCAGCATTCCCTGCGAAACTTCTCCTGCAAATTTTGTGGGCTTTAAATTGACGAGGACGACAATACTCTGGTTAATCAGTTCTTCTTCTTTATAGTATGGGACTAAGCTTGTGACAATTTGAGCCTGTTCCCCTTTTCCGATTTCAATTTTAAGCTTATACAATTTTTCTGTCTTGGGAATCCGTTCTGCATTCAATATTTTTCCAACCCTTATCTCTAACTTCTTGAAATCTGAAAATTCAACTTGTTCCATTTTTTTTGCACCCCTACTCCCGTTTCATATATTTTGTTAATTCCATCCCGGTATTAACATTTTTAAAACCAAATTTTTCATAAATTCTTGTATTATTTTTTAAATTGGGCTCCCACCTAAACAATCCTATTGAAGCATATCCCTTACTTTTGACTTTTGCTATAAGCGCTTCAATTATTCTGGGGCCAACCGAATGTTTGCCCTGGAAATCAGGATGGACACCAATATCATAAAACATGCACATTACTCCATCCTCAACAATCCTTCCCAACCCCGCCAACCTCCTTCCATCCCAGATAGAGTATACAAAACTGGATTTTGACAAGACCTCAAGCCATTTGGTCTTTCTTGGGGTCCAACCAATCGCAATCCATAATTCATCAAGCCTTTTCGGGCCTATTTTCTTTTTTGTATATTCTGTTAAACTCATCTTAAACCGCCCTTTTTTGAGGACCTTTAATATTTTCGCTGTCGAGACAATCCTGCATTTATTTCCCAAACTCCCCTGTCTTCGCGCCGGTCACCTTCACCAGATCCCTGCTTTTCATGATGATGGATTTTGTGTGCAGCCCGGCATTGAAGGCGATCTGCTCGTTTGCTGTTACTGACGCATCGATATAGACAGGTATCCCGAACAGGTTCCCAAACGGAGGGACAGCGCCGACACTGACGCCGGCTATATCTTTCACTTCATCGGCATTTGCCAGCGCAACGCTTTTTGCCTGAAGGAGCCTTTTCAGC
>JACPBU010000135.1 GCA_016180165.1 Candidatus Woesearchaeota archaeon
GTCAGAGTTGTAAATCTGGTACAAAATTGGCTTATCCACTATGTAGCTGTCGTTATTGGTGGAGTAAGCATATTCCCATCTTTCGTATTTTTCATCACCTTGTTTTTCTATATCTCCAAGCTGGTTTCTGGCTATGGCGTTGCCATAGGAATCATAGTAATACGAAGCATTGGTTTTTTTGGATTCATTGGAGCCGTCAAATAGCGAATATATTGAATTAGCCAGGAATACCTGATAAGAGCCGTTGTAGGTGTAATCAAAAGCGTTTTCAGACCTTGAGAATAAATAACGAGTGGCATTTGTTGCATTGACTGTATCATTCCAGATTTCGGTTTTATACTCCCTCCCTTTCAAAGGCTCGGACTGGTGGAAATAATGGGAAACCATGCTCTTATCCGGCCTTGTTTCATTTACAACGGCAAAGCCGAAGAATTCTCCCAAAGTTGAATTGAATTTGCCCCCAAAGTAAGTATAGTTAAAGACGCCAATAGTATTAAACTCTCCAGCTAAAGAATTATTCTGCATCACTTCATCCACTACCCAGATGTTGAAGCCTAATCCTGAAGTTCCATCTGGTGAATTGTTAAACTGTGTAGCTGCACTGTAATTAATCTCGATAACGCCCCCAAACCCATTGGTGATGCTCCTGAGGAGATAGGCAGAAGAAGTATTTTTAACGTCAACAAAAAGCTCCACAACCCCGGAATCGTTCACCCCTGCAACCACAACATCAGCAAACCCATCACCGTTGATATCCCCCAATCTTCTTCCCCTGTTCTTTCCCGATTTAGTAAAAGGAGAAGGAGACTGCCATGTATCATTCCTCACCCATCCAGAGCCGTTGTTCAGCCATGCCCTCCCAACAACTTCAGTCCCATTTTCAAAGTCCTCGAGGATATCGGGCAGCCCATCGCCATTGAGGTCTGAAAACCTGGCGCCATGATCAGGCTTCCCGCCAGAAGCAAAGTCAATTGGGGGCCTAAACGCGCTTTCATTGCTCCACCCTGAGCCGTTGTTCAGCCATGCCTCCCTTTCGCCGCCTTTTGCCTTGATAATGTCAGGCAACCCGTCCCCGTTCACATCCAAAAGCCTTGCTCCGGAATCAACTGTCCCAGAAGTAAACTCTACCGGAGGCTTCCACATATCGGATACTTCCTGCCATCCTGTGCCATTATTCAGCCATGCTTTACGATAAATGTCCTGGCCCCTGAGCAAATCATCCTTCCCATCATTATTCAAATCAACTATCTGAAAGCCATAGTCTGCTGTTTCCGAGCCAAAGTAATCAGGGGGAGCAAAGGCATCATTCAAAACCCACGCAGTGCCGTTGTTCAGCCATGCTCTCTTCAAGCTGCCGATGGTTGTTCCCTGAATCAAATCTACAAATCCATCTTTGTTCAGATTGGCAAACCTCATCCCCAAATCCTGAAACAGGTTATTGGTGATATAGCCGGGAACAATAAGCTCATCAATCTCAGTCCAGTTATCCTGCCTGTTGTTGAGGTATGTCTTTCTCTCGGAGCTCTCCTGCCTTCCTTTCACCAGATCAATAAAGCCGTCATTGTTGATATCCACCAATCTTGTCCCGTAATCACGCCCTTCTGCATCGGCAAATAAAGGAGAATGGATATAGCTGCTGTTATACCTTGTATAGCCTTCCTTATCAGGATGGTAGGAGAAACTTGTGGAGTACCCTTTCGAGATATTATCAGAGCCAAACTGCGAGATGTTTGCGATAGAAGACAAGCTCCCCATACCATCCAGCTCAAAATAACTAATCTGGTATCTTCTTACGAAACCATCATTCGCATACACTAAAATATTGCTTAACCTCCTGCTTTCCTCAATTCTTAAGCCATTTTCATAAACTAACCTTCTATCAGGCCTTGTTTCGTTCTCATAGCTGAAGGCTATCTTTCTTTTCTCATCTCTGCTGTAGGCTATCGAAGAAAGGTAAACTGCGCCAGTATCATCGGGGAATGGATCTTCCAGATAAGAAAAGTTGATGAAATTGCCAAATGCATCTTCAATCAAATACAAGCTCCACCTAACTGTATAATTGTAGCCCAGATTAGAATTTGATTCTGTACCATTAGTATAGCCAAAGGTATATCTTGTGCCATCTTTCTGAATCAATATCCAATACTCTCCATTCGTGTTTGGAGCTCCACTCAGGTTCTGTATTCTTGCATAGCTCTCCACCTCTGTCTTGAAGGTGCCATTAAGATTAACTATTTCCTGAGCACTGTTATCAAGAACAAGCTTAAAGATATCGTCATTGGTGTCATTAAATGTTCCGTTGACATCCCTGTAAATATAATTCTGGGTTAATGACCATCCTGCACCGACTATCGATGGCCTTTGCTTTGCTGTCTGGCTGTTATAATACAAGGAAATTTCCGGTGTTAGGCCATTGGTTCCAGGAGGGAAGCTTAAAGGGTAGGTGAAAGTTGCTGCCCCGGGGAAAAGCTCTGTTTTATAGGCGGAAGTCAGCTCTAATTTAGGATGCTGGGGAACAATGGCTTTATGGAGATAGGGCTTGTATTCTTCTGCGGCATAAGCAAATAGGGAAAACAATAATGAAAAAAGAACTAATGCAGCCACTATCCCCTTTTTCTTGCTCATACATAGCTTTAATAGCAAATCTCGTTAATTATCGAAATATTGCGAGATTTTCTAGTATAGTAAATCACCTTTTGGATTTTCGAGAATTTTGGTGATTTACTATAAGTCAGATTTTCGTCTTGTTGATAAGTTTTCCAACCTGATCAGTGATTTGAATATCGCTTAGGTTCATGCCCTCCCAAAAATAAAAGGCCGGGCTAAGATTATAAAACTGCCCTATAGCAGTCTCGTTTGTCGAGATATAGTTAAATGCCCACTTCTGGGATTTGTAAATGGCAACTCTGTCAAAGGTTGCCATTGCCTGTGAATTATTCAAGGACCGGATAAAAACCTGCTGATCATTAAAAATAGCTGCTGAGGCATTACTGGCATTTATCCCTCTTTCAATTGCAGTGTTTGCCTGGGAGGCACTATTGATCATCTCCATCTCCAGCGGCCCAGAACTGCTCGCTGAGCTTTCGACATTTGCACTGTCCCTACAACTGATGTATAAGTAATCAGTCGACTTATATTCCAAGGCATCCTCAGGAAGCAAATTACAGGTATGTGCGAGGGACCCATCACCAGAGGTGCAGTTCCTCAAGGCACCCATCCCAGTAAAGTTCAGATCCTCATCATCTATCCTGCACCATGCGTTTTTATCGGTTGTAAAAGTGAATGCGGGGGTTGTGTCTAATGTCGAATAGGGTGTTGAGTTATCCCCATTGGGAATATCGCATGAGGTGCAGTTGAAGCTGCTTAAAACTGGCGGATTAGTTGAATTTGCCCCCGGAATTGGCGGGCAAACCTCACCATATATTGTGGCATTCCATGCTCTGAAGTTCATCCACCTTCCGGCCATTTCGTTGGTATACAGTTTTATTTTTCCGCCCGCTTTGAACGGATTTCCGGAATAGGAACTGCTTGTAGAAACGCCAGCGCTG
>JACPBU010000034.1 GCA_016180165.1 Candidatus Woesearchaeota archaeon
CCTGAAGGTGTTGAGGTGCAGCCGACGACAGGATTGTTGGTCTGGCTGAGTACCGAGAAGGAAAGCTCATTGGATGCATTGTCGATGTCATTGGCGAAGCCTGAGAGGTTGAGGATGGCTGTTGATGGGGCATCTTCTGCGATTGATGCATCTGGGATTCCTCCGAGGGTTGGGGCGTCGTTTACCGGGGTGATGGTGACGCTGAAGGTGTCGCTTGCTGTCAGGCTGCCGTCGCTTGCCTGTACTGTGATGCCGGAAGTTCCTGACTGGTTGGTCTGAACAACACAATCAACAAAACGATTGCCATCGATGCTGCAATCCACTGCCGACAGGTTAGATTCTGAGATGATAGAGATAAACAGAGTTGAATTCTCGACATCGGGATCAGAGACAAATCCGCTAAGGTCCAGAATGTTGTTCTGGAACCCGGAATCTTCCTCGAAAGTAAAATCAGGTAAAAGTATTATTGAAGGAGGTGAGTTTTGGATGACAAAAGTCTCAACACCAGAAATCTGGTCTTTGGTTCTCCCATCCACAGTCCCGGTAACTTTCAGCTGATGTGTCCCGGGAGAAAGCCGTGGAAGTGGAAAAGATTGTGATGCTGCTTTGTTTTTTCCTGCGATGATGGAATTGATGAGTTTGCTGGAAGTAAGTACACCATCTACCAAATACCTCAAAGTTACATCAACAAAATCACCATTAGGGTTAGGAGAGAACCTATCAGGCTGGGTGCAGCCTGTCCCCCCATAGCAGGTATCATCTTTTGTTGCAACCTTGAATTGGGTGGTAATTGCCAGAGTATCACCATTTCTCAACGTAGCATCCGCAATGTTCGAGTCAGTTGGGATGGCAAAATAAGGAAGGAGTGTTGCAGAAGTAGCCCTGTTCCTGCAGATATTCTCATCAGGAAATCCATCGAGGAAAACATTTGTACCAGGATTGCTCCCGGCAACCGATTTATATCCTTCTAATGCGGCAACAGCATCCCACCCATCCTCGAACTTAGTTCCCTGGTTAAATGGGCACGGCAGGCTGAATGTAGCTTTTCCCGAAGTGATTTTTCCTGAAGAAAATGGGTCAGGATCCCTGTTGAACCAATCCTCCCGCGTATAAACTTTTACGCTATCCGGAGTTAAGGTGCTCCCTTGATCATCCTTAAAGCTGATAGTCCATGAATTCGAAGCTTCAGAAAGAGGTAAAACTAAGAGGGACAAAAACAAGACTTTCAACCCTAATGCCAAATTCACCTTTGAAACCCCCCAAACTAAAGTTCACCTCTTTTTTCCATTCCAATCTATCCCACTCTGCAGAGGGAATGGCTCTTTCTTGATTTTATGAGCTTGATGATTTGTGAAATGATTATTAAACTGATTTGAAGGAAGGGTTATTGAGGTGTTGATGCCCATTGGCAGTAAGGGCAGTTATCACTTGATTGCGGATTACCTGCCAGGCCCAAACACTCTTTGGACTGGTTTTGACGCTGCTGCCTCATCGCCACCAGCACCAGCACCTTCTGCTATCCCCCAAATCGAGCCGCCATAGGCAGCAAGGCTCTCAACATTTTGGGGCCGAGTATATCCTGAAGGCCTTCTAAAAAAGTCTTTGATCGATTTTATTGGATGGTATCCTCGTGTTCCATCCTCTTGTTTTAGCGGCCAAACAACCCCGGCTAAAGCTCTTGTCCTGCTCCTGCCAACATCCCCAACGACAGTTCCCGCAGCAATAGTTTCGCTGTGATACGAAATGCTCTCTTCAACTTTTCCATCCAATGATGGGACTGCACTTAAAGGGATTGTGCCGGCATATCCTCCAGCCTCCAATGCGGATCGTATGCCAGTTGAAACACCATCGCTTGCTTCACCTGCAGCTTTAAAGGGGGCTGTGAGTGGATTCTCTTTGGCATGTTGAGGGATATACCGCAAAGCATCAACTCCCCCCTTGAGAACATAGGCAGGCACTTTGAGTGCATTTGCAACAGCCTTCCCAAATTTATGCAGTGCTGACTTACCGGCATTTGCCGCATAACTCCTGCCCTTAGTCCCTTGGCTGGTATCTTTTGTTCCATAGTTTTCATCCGGAGGATCTTGAACACCATAACGTTTGTCTTGGACACCATAATGTTTATCTTGAGCACCATGCCCCCTTTGCTTTGCTCGCCAATTTTTCTGGGAAACATGGTCAGTCGGTTTAACAGGCTGTCCTTTTTCACTCTCATCAGAAACCCTCAGCAGCCTATCCCCTAAGCTCCCATCGGATACCGTGTTGCTGCCTGCCGCTAATAATCTTTCTCCAAGACTGCCCCCTCCACTATCGCTTTGATGGTTTGATAAAAGTTTTTCAGCAAGTGCTCCCGATTGCTGCTGCCCAGCATCGCCCCGTGTATCCAACAGCCTGTCAGCTAATGAGCCACTATTGCCCACATGGGGTTCACCGGATTGTTCAAGTAATCTTTCCCCAAGACTATTTCCTTCCCCGCCATCCTGTTGGGAGGAAACATCCAAAAGTTTTTGCCCAAGACTATAATTCGCATTTTCAGGAGAGTGGTGAGTATTGCCTGCAATGATGGGTGGCATGGCCCCAGTATCGGCGGAAAGAGGAAAGCCCCTGGAAGAAGAGGCATCGCCATCAACATTCCCGGCTCCCCCATCAAGAGGGTAGCCTGCCTTCGATTTTGACCTTGAAGATCTGGAAAATGCAAGAGTAGGAGTTATTTGTTGTTCTTGAATATCATAAGAAAGTTTGATTGGCCGGCTGTCTGAAGGAGATGTCCCAGGATCCGAGGAGGCACTCGCAGCTGCACGACTCCCAAAAAACTGTCTCGCCGCATCCATCTCGGCATTGGTATCAATCTTATAAGCATTGAGCGGCTGCATCAGTGCAGTAAATGCAACGCCAAAAAAAGATAAGAATCCTCCAACTTTTTGGAACAAGGATAATCTGGATCGAGCCGGATGAGTGTTATACTCCACTTGAGCATCCCCTTCAGTCATTTCAGTTGGCTGAACAAATTCTTGAGGAGAAGCAGCCGAATGGATGATTGAAGGAAGAGTGTAGGCAGGCATGGACAAAGTGGTAGGAAGAGAGATAGATGAGGAGGTAGAAAGATATATAGGTGGGGAGGTAGGAAGGGAGGTGGAAAAAGGTGTCGTGCTTTGTCCCTCAGAAATTCTTTGAGGATTTCCATCAATATCTCCATTTTGGCCAACATTGCTTTCAGAGAAGCTAATTACCGTTGGAGCAAGAGGAGGGGTAGATTGCTGTATAGATGTTGAATGATCCTTTTCCGTCAATAAGCTCGTGGAAGGGGGAACATCCCGTTCTCCATATTTTCTTTCAGCAGAATTTGGATTAAAAACCATTTCCTCCCTTTTCTCGCTGTATGGAGCAGCTTTCAAATCACCACCTATAGTTGAAAAATAATTTTCTTTCAGCCCATTGACAAGAAACTCTTTCAAAGCGTATTGCTCCAGGATTCTGTCGACATCCTGCTTTTTCAATGTAGGCGATTTCCGTTGGTTTCTCGAATAACCGCTGAGATAGTATACCCGAAGCTCTTTCCCATTCTCAGGATTCCTGCCGAGAAGGATTCCCCGATATCCTGTGGCAGAGGTTAATTCTAAAGAAGAATACGCTTCGAGCCTGATTCTTTGGTAATCCTTGTCCTCAAGGTTGCTTATTCCTGAAATAGGCATAGCAGATTCCAAAGAAGGCAAGCCCCCTTCCGGAATCTTAAGGGCCGAAAATTTATTCCTGAGCACATCACTGCCAAAAGTGGTATTGATCCCGAGAACCAATTGCTCAAGGTCGGAAGAATGTTGCGGGAAAAATTTGCCGTCAGGCCCTCCACCTACCCGAGAGAAGGGACGACCCGCCTGAAATGTGGAAATTGATGCTGCTGCCATGTTCCTGAATAAAAAAACGAAAAAAATGAGGAGAGGTTATCTCCGCTTCAAAGCATTATCATCTATTGAGCATTATCTTATTTTTCCGGTCATGCTCTTTTCGAATTTCTTTTTCCTTTGTTTTTTTTATTCTCCCCGGTTCTACCCCTTGCGCCCTTTCCCCAAGCCGCAAAGCTTCACGCCACATCCTTTGCTCAAGTGGAGAAATAAAACTCTTTGGATCTTTTGTATCAGCCATTTCATACCATCCTTTTTGCGCTATGAGGACACCCTTTGCCCCAAGACGGTAATGTCCAGGCTTGACTCTTGGAGCATTTTCATCTTCCAGCGAAGCATTATAGGTTAAAGCACTTGCAGGCGAAAGATGCACAACCATTCCGGGTTTTACATCTTCCTTCTTGATATCTCCTCCGTTCAATGCCGCCTCAAGGATGTAATGCTGCGTCATTCCATCAAAAACAATTTCTATATTCTCAACAGGTTTCCTTGCCGATGCATCGAGATATTGGCCGGCAGAAATGCCTGCAGGGATAACAGCTCCCCTTTGCTGCAGCTCACCTAAAACAGCCTGAGAGACGTTGTAAGAATCCTTCTTGTCTTTTCCATCGCCAGCGATGAACATTGTCTTGTCCTGTCCGAGTAAAACTTTCACTTGGCCATCTAGAGTCTTAAGGTCGTTCCATTCCGGGCCATCGACTGCTACATAATTTACCGGTTTTTCATATATGGTATTTGCTTCAAGCCCATCAATTGCAACTGGCCTGGGCATGCCTGCATTAATCCAGTCAGTTACCTGCTTCTTCTGCTCTTGGAGGGCAGCCTTTCTGCCTGTATCCTGCATAGAAGCGATTTCACGGTCATAAAGCTTTTCAACATCAGCAGCACTTAAGGACTTGGCATTTGGATTCTCCCGTATTTGGAATTCGCCAAGGAGAGTCTTATAGAGATTATTGGAGACCAGCCTTCTTCCATTTTCAAATGCCGCCTGTTTCATCTCTTCAGGGGAAAGAACGCCATCAGTATCATTGGCGATTTTAAGAACGCCTTTAAACCTTTCAACCATTGCATCAGGAGCAGCAACTTTTTTGGGAGGCGCAGTAAGATCGTCTATTGTATAAAAGCCAACTTCCACACCTTGTCCAGCCGCCACCTTAGCTGCCCCAGCCGCCAATAGGAACCCAGCAGCCGCTATAGGCCAAGAATCTTTGTTACTAACATATCCGCGCATAACCATCATCCCCCAATAGGTTTAAAATTGAATTTAACAGTGGAAAACGATTGTTATATATAAACTTTTCGAGCTTCACTATTTTAAAATAGTGACATAGGAATTACGAAGGGCATAAAAAGAAGATATGCAGGGGTTGGGATGCGAAACCCCAAAAATGATTTTTCTATATGGAAATGGTGATATTTCTCTATATGAAGACAGTGATAAATGGCATTTAGCGTCAGCCCGACGATTTTTCCCAGGTTCGTTAATAACCCGAAGGGTTTTAACGTGCCAAAAATCCAAGAGGGATTTTTAAGCATTTGCGCAAGCAAAAAGCTGGGGGAA
>JACPBU010000035.1 GCA_016180165.1 Candidatus Woesearchaeota archaeon
TAGAAAAAGCCGCAGAGCTTGGCATAGGCCATAAGAGATAAAGCCCCCCTTCTATCAGCCTCATTAGGCAACTCCCCCTTTCCATCAACCTTAAGCTGTAAATCATCATCTTTAGCATCCTTCAGAGGTAAAATAATATCCTTCAGAGGTAAAATAATATCCTTCAGAGGTAAAACTCTATCCATTTTGGCTTTCAGAGGTAAATCCCCGACCATATAAGTGGGATAGGGTGGAATTATTTAAGGGTTATCGTGAATTGTGATGCAATACGGTAAACGACACTTTGGTTTACTAATAAGATTAACCAAAGCCCGGCGCAATCATTCAGCAGATTGAAACTCATCGACGATGCCCGTGCGAAGGACTTTTTCTCCCTCCGATGACCATTTTCAGAAAGCTGACTTAATACAGCCCAGCATTAACTTTATATAACACCCTCCTTTCTTCCAGCGCTATGGGGGAAGAACCAACTCGTGATTCAGAAATTCGTGAAGGAGAAATCAATTCGGAAGATGAACAAGACGATTTTAAGCTTGATTTTTCTAAGATAAAATCCTTCTTTGGAAAGCTGCGGAGTGATGAGGGCAGTGAAGGCAGTAAATCCAGTAAAGCCAATAAAGACAGAGAAGACAGTGAAGGCAGTGAGGGAAATGAGCATGAATCAAGCAGCACTGCCGGCAGCCGGGATAATGGCAAGGGTGATAATGGCAATGGTGATAATGGCAATGGTGATAATGGCAGTCGTGATAATGATAATAATGATGAAGATAATGATGATAGCCCTTTCGCCCTTGACCCGAAGACAGTCTCAAGCATCTTTGCTCTTTTAAAAAAATCATGGCCTCTGTTGCTGCTGATTATCCCGTTGTTCATCACTGCCTATGTCAGGGCACAGACCATCAACCTCACCATCGCAGATGACTGGGGCAAAGGAAACGTCTATGAATATTACCAGAGGCAGTTCACCGAGCAGGCAAAAAAGCAATACCCTAATCTGCCGGAAGCGAACCTGAAAAAGATTATTGACGGGGAGTTCAAGAAATTCCTCAAAGAGAACGGGGGGCAGCTCGATGAGCAATCGAAACAGAATGCTGCGCAGCTCAGGAACTTCTTCCAATATGAATCAGGAACGACGAAGTATCCTTATATGGGAGATATCGATTCTTATTATTGGCTCAGGCAGGCAAGGAACCTTTTGGAAAAGGACTCTATCTGTGACCTGGCTGAGGGAGATTTATGTTATGATACTTATACTATGGCTCCTGCAAAGCTCAGGCTTTACCCCAACCTTCACCCCTACCTTATCTTTTACCTCTACAAGATTGTCAGGCCTCTCAAGCCGGATTTTACCCTCATGCAGGCTGAGCTTTATGTCCCCACCATATTATCCTTAATCGTCGCCATCTTCATCTTTATGATGATGCTGAAGCCATTTGGGCCCCTGGCATCACTTACAGCTTCGACGCTGATCTCAGTGAATCCCATCTTCCTGACAAGAAGCCTGGGCTCAGATACTGACATCTACAATGTTCTTTTTCCAGTGCTTATCGTTTTTTTCCTCTTTGCAGCATTCATTGCGAAAACCAACAAGAAGCGGATAGGGTTCATGGCAGGCGCAGGCCTCCTGATGGGGGCCTACAGCTTCGCATGGGTCGGCTGGTGGTATCTCTTTGACTTTGCTGTCATCGCCCTTATAGCCAACTATACCGTCCATGTCGCCCGTGATGTCCGGAAGAAAAAGAAAGTGCATCTTGCCTCCCTCGTGACGGAAGAGCAGACGAAAAAGTTTGCTGCTTTGATCATCCCGCTTATACTGGCTTCATTTCTCTCCGTCGGCATCATTTCCGGGTTTTCATCCCTAAAAAACATCTACACCGAGCCTCTTGCATTCACCAAAGCCAAGGTCGCTGCAAATCCGAACATCTGGCCAAACGTCAAGACTACAGTAGCTGAGTTCAATGAGGCATCCATCCCCAATGTCATCGACCAGATGGGCGGCAAATGGTTTTTCTTCTTTTCTCTCATCGGGTTTATCGTTTTGATATATCGGAATTTTAAAAATGTCCTCAGGCACATCGCAATCTTCCTGCTCTCCATACTGATATTGTATTATCTTGTCACGCCCGGATCTGGCAGGCTTGCTCCCATCACCTATCTCAGCATCTTTGCAATCCCTTTCCTTATCGGCGCATATTTTGCTTTCATCTCTGAGGAAGAAGAGGATATAGCCATGCCGGTATTCTTTTTCCTGTGGATAGCATCTTCAGTTTATGCGGCAACAAAAGGTGTCCGGTTCTCGCTGCTTCTTGTCCCGCCTATGGCTATTGGGATAGGTGTGACTTTTGGGTTTCTCCAGACGGTGCTTCCCAAGATGCTTGCAAGGAAAATTCCCTTTCCACGATGGGCATTTGCGCTTGTGCTTTTCCTGTTTCTCTCTTATCCGCTCGTCCAGCCGGTCAAGGCAGGGGTATCCATAGGGAAGGGCTACCTTCCGACGGTAAATGACCAATGGTGGGGAATCCTGGCACAGATCAAGGAACAGTCAAAGCCTGATGCCATCATCAATTCCTGGTGGGATTTCGGGCACTGGTTCAAGTATATCGCAGACAGAAGAGTGACGCTTGACGGCTCCTCGCAGAACAATCCGCCGCTGCACTGGCTGGGGAAAACGCTGCTCACATCAAATGATACGGTTGCAAGGGGCGTATTGCGCATGGTCGATTGCGGCAGCAATATGGCGTTCACTGAGCTCAACAAAAAAAAGAATGATACGCCAAAGGCAGTCGAGGTGCTCAACAGGATGATTGTTGCCGAAAGGGATGCTGCCGAGCAAATGCTGCTTGCCGACGGCTTTTCAAAAGAAGAGGCTGAGAAGGTGCTTGGCTTCAGCCATTGTGAGCCTCCAGAAGATTTTTTCATCACCAGCGAAGACATGATCGGGAAAGGTGCAGTCTGGGCGCATTTTGGGGGATGGGATTTCCAGAGAGCCTGGCTGCAGAAGGCATTCAGCGAATCTTCATCAAAGGAAGAGTTCATCGCTGTAGCCAAAAAGGAATTTAACTTTTCTGAGCAGGAGTTTTCCCGATACTATCAGGAGCTCAAGGGCTTGGCAAGCGACAAAGATATCAATTCATGGATTTCCCCGTGGCCAAGCTATATGTCCGGGCCTTCAAGGTGCAGGAACGAGAGCGCAAGCGTGACCTGCAAGCTCCAGGGAATTGATGTCGAGGTCAACCTTTCAACGATGGATGCCTCGGTGAAGACACCTCAGGGAGCGAAGAGGCTGAATGTGCTCTCATACACCACTCCTGACGGCATCTCCACAATCACTTATGCAAAAGATACCATCGGAGCTGGAATGGTATTAATGATAACCAAAGATGGCTATTACTCATTGTTTATGGCTCCAGAGCTTGTCAACAGCCTGTTCACCAGGCTTTATTTCCTTGATGGCCATGGGACAAGATTCTTTGACCTCTTTTCCGATACCAGCGGGATGAGCGGCTTTAAGATAAAAGTTTGGAAAGTCAACTGG
>JACPBU010000107.1 GCA_016180165.1 Candidatus Woesearchaeota archaeon
CCGCTTCGCCCCAGCATCTCTAGCCAGCTTCAGAAGTTTCTCCCCACTCTGCAGGTTCCTGCAGCACACGTGCAGGATAAACCCTTCCTGCTTGAGAAACAAGGCTCCGGATGGGACCACTTTCAAAGCCCTGAGAACACCACTAAACCTCACTTTCTCATGAGTAACAAAGACAAACCCGGTATCCTTCTTGATATGCTTGGTCCTTTGCAGTATTAATATCCTGCCGGAGCATGAGCTGGTGGTGAAATAATCCAGATGCACATTGAGAAGTTCAACAAGCTCTTCAATACTCTTATCGATGCTCCCCTTTTTGCTCTTGTCCAGCCTTCCAAGGCAGTCCTGCTTTTGCTTGTCAAAAATGTCCATAAAGATATGTTAAAGCATAATCCATTAAAAAACTTTCCAGCAAAACCATCATTGACCTCGGATTATGAAAAAAGTCATGGTCTGATTGACGTCAGGTTATGCTCTATTTCGGGAAAACGGCGAAGAAATCCCTCGACAGAGGCCTTAATCATTTCGACAGGATCAATCGCAGGAACAAAACTTCCCCGCCCATCGTATTCCCATAAAAAGCAACCCTTATGAAGCGATCTTTTATGATCAATCTCATCTCTGAATGCATCATCAAAGCTAGGCGGGTCTGGGTGGGACATACTGTCTCGGTAGTATTCTTGACCAATTTCTTCTATAATCCCCCATTCTACTGGATGTATAAAGAAGTCGTGTGAAAAGTCATCCGTGTCCGGGAAATTTAACTCCAATCCACCCGCATGGCATGATACCCCCTTTTGGTGTAAGGCTATATATGTGCTTATTCCCCTATAAACAGCAGCCTTATCAATTTCATAAGTAAGATTGTCCTGTATCCTAACTTTCAACACCAGGTGTGGGATCCCAGAGCTGCGAAAAGTCTCATAATCGGGCCAGCGAAAAAGACGCCAATCCATCTTTCTCATTTCTTCCGCTGCTTTCTCATAAATTTCTTTAGGAGATAAAATCACAACAAGCGTTGAAGCCCAATGCTGTTCCCTATAATTCTCACTTGATTCATTCGGACGATATTGGTTTGGGTTAGATACAAATGGAAAATCTGCTAACTCACACCATTGCATAGCGGGGAAGGTTGAAGCCATATACCGATAAGCCCCCTGAAATAAGGTTTCCAGATTAACGCCTTCAGTAACCTTTCTTGGATCTTCTTCCATAGATTGATAAGTTTCCCGAAACGGGGCTTCTCTATCTTTATTCATACGCCGATCGTGATATTCCTGATATTCTGCATCTCCTTCTTCAAGGTATTTCAGATATACGGCACCTGCTTCTTCTATTGGGTTTTCAGATTTCCTGAACTCCTCTATTTTTGTCCTTGGATCTTTCATTCGCTCTATTTCTCTAATTGCCTCATTAACCCATTCTTCTGGAATTTTTTTCCAGTCAACCCTGTCAGGCTGCCCTTTCAGATGCATATATCCCGGTAAATTAGGGTTGACAGCTCCAGGCAAATGAGGGGACCAATGCACTGGTTTTTTAGGATTTGCGTAATAGTAGTCCCGCAACTTTACTGACGTTAGTTCCATACAAGAGAAAGTATAACTACGAATTTAAATAATTTATGGAAAAGGGGAGTTTTATTCGTAAAATTTATGGATTCAATGTTCCAACCTGAGGTGGTAAATTATCTCACTTCCACCCGATAAATTTCTTCATGCGCTGGACAAACTCTTCAGCTTCCTTGTAATACCTATCAAACTCTTCACCCTTTACTTCAGTCAGTTCACGGTGGGTTATCATCTTGCTCAGCCGGTAGAAGTTCCTCATGATATGCACATACTTCTCTTCGATGAGCTTGTGCCTTGCCAGTTTGTCATGCAGCAGGTCTGCCACATGCTCGGGTGAGGGCGGAGTTTCCCCATGCTTCATCAGTGCTGCATGCGCCGCATCAATCACTGCCCAGTATAGATCGACAGTAGCCTGGAGGAGATGCCATTTTGAATTATGGAGAGTATTGGGCGCTCTGATGTAGTATGTCCAGATTGCCTCTTCCGTCGGCCTGATCCTCCCTCTCCGCAGCAATTCCTGCACGGGCTCAAAAAAGCCGCTGTCAAGGAGTGCAACGCCATCACGCAGGATGTTGATTGCGACGGGATCCCCATTCCTCAGGTAGTCCCAGAAAGAGCTGAAGCGTATTGTGGTGATGTGCAGCCGGACAGAATTTTTGGCTATGAGCTTCTGCACAATAATCCTGTAAGCTTCCGTCAGGTCATCAGTAAGGTTGAGCGAGAGGTCATCGATGACCATCAGCACATCTAAATCGCTGTGCGGCCCTTTTGTCCTCCTTGCGGTGCTGCCGAACAGCACAACCGCTTTGACAAATTTCCCAAACTCTTTGATAGCATCTCTGGTGAAGCGGTAGCAGATGTCTATATCGGTCTGCTTGTAGAGCTCTAAATTGGGATTTATTTTCCTGTCAAGGTTCATCCTCATTGTCGATTCCCCACAATTTTTTCCCCATCGAATCGTAACAAGCACATTATATAAAGGTTTATGACTATTTGAGAATAACAACCATAATAAAGGTAAAGGGATTTAAGGGTCGTATGATGGGTTATTGGAGCGAGCTCTTGGGTTCAAACATAAAGGCGATGGAGATTCTTGCCGTTAAGGAAGGCATCAAGCCCTGTGCAAGGATTATGGCCAGCGAGGATTCCTTGCCCTCCCTAAAAAAAGAGTTGGATGGTATTGGCCTTGCTTGCTCATTCTCAGGATTTAAGGTGATAAAGGATCATGTCTCCAGAATTGCAGCAGGTGCAGAGGGTAGAGCCGGTGCAGAAGTTGGAACAAGTTCAGATAGTGCAGCAGGGAGAGCAAGTTCAGATAGTGCAGCAGGGAGAGCAAGTTCAGATAGTGCAGCAGGGAGAGCAAGTTCAGATAGTGCAGAGATAGTGCAGCAGGGAGAGCAAGTTCAGATAGTGCAGCAGGGAGAGCAAGTTCAGATGGTAAGGCAAGTGCAACAGTTGCATCATATTATTCTGATACAGGCTCAACCATACCTATTGATGCGAAGGAGCATGGCCATCTTTTTGTTTACATAGCTAAAGGCCAAAAAACCGCCGATGCGGCGAAGCGCTTTGAGAATGCAGGCAGCCATACAGCACTGGGAGCTCTCCTGGGCTATCCGGAATGCTGCACAAGATTTTTTGATGAGAACATGGGCAGGAATCCTTCGCACCTTGATTTCACTCTGGCAGCCCTTAAGGGCTCAACAGGCTTCCAATTCCCCTATCAGATGAATATCGCAGCAAGGCATTTTGACATTTCGCTGCTTAGCCACTTCCCCTGCTCATTCAACTGCCAGCCCTCTCTTGAGATTGCCAAAAAGAATCTCCAGATGATGCAGCAGCTTGATCCCAGCCTTTCCACAGAATTTGAAGAAGCTCTGAAGACAGCAGTGATATACACTGAAAGCCAGGGCGTCTTTCTTCTCAAAAACCCAAGGATGGAGGATGGCGTGGAGGGAGACAGGCTTTATTATAATGGTTTGATGGGAACCAAAGACAACCAGCTCTGCCAGGTGTTAAGAGTCGAAGATTTCATAAAAATAAAAAACAAAGGAAGGATAGTGATTTCGGGTCTTGAGATAAAAAACATAGGGATAATGATTTTTCGATGATAGGCTAAACTACCGGGTACTGAAGTCCGCTAATAATTCTTTCCTATCCCGAGCCTAAACCCCGGAATATAAACTGAATTTCATCCCATCAACATCAATCTCCCTTTCCTTTGCCAGTTTTTCAGGATGAAAATGATTTCCCATAACGATTAATTTCCCCTTCATTTCCTTCAAAAGCTTCTGCTCTGTCCCCCTGCTCAAAGGCTTGTCTGGATTGATAAAGATTGCCTCATACGCCGAAAGGTCATGCTCATGGAAATCCTTGTTGAAGAACCGGACATTTCCCATGCCAAGCTTCTGGGCAATCTCAATTGCCTTCTGGTGCAGCCCCTCATGATATTCGATGCCGTGTGCGCTCTCGCAAAACAGCGACGCAAGCAGAGTAACTCTCCCATCGCCGCTGCCTATATCGATAAAACTCCTGAACTGTTTCAGCTTGAGCTTATGGAATGCCCGATAGGCCTCATCGATGCTGGAAGGCCCCCAAAATCCAATCTTCGTGTCAAAAAGAGGCAGTTTCCCCTTTCCCAGCAATGACTGCACATAAGATGCATACTCTGATTTTATAGAATCAAAAAGCTTATGCTTCATGCTTCCCCTCCCCCGCCTTATTAGGTTTGACAGAATAATTATGCCCCTCCTTGATAAGATCAAATAGTTTATGCCTCATGTTCTCTTCCCTCATATTTATTAGGCCTAAATTAAGCTTTACAAAAGGATCTTGCCCTGTTGGAATCAAACAGCCTACGCCTCACGCTGCTCTTTCCTCAGTTTATAGATGATGCCTATCGAGGCAACAGCAAGATTCGCAACTTCCTCAGTCGTGCTTATATATTTAGCCTTTTGCAATCTCTCCCCGAGCTCATCGACCACAAGGGGATTGATTTCCTCGCCCATAGACATCGCTTCTTTGAGCCCTTCGTAAGCGGCTTCGACGAAATACCTGACATTTTCAGAGGTGACATCTTCCTGTGCGACGGCCTCAAGCTTGAAAGGCACTTCACCTTCTCCCCTGAAAAGCCTGGTGATGTCGACTTCATGCTGCTCAGGAACAGCAACCTGCTCAAGGAACCGGTCTCTTGAAATCTGCTGTTCTGTCTCGCCGATAAGCTTGTCCGCTTCCTCTATTTCCTTCTTATTTTTTTCCTGGAGCTCCTTGAGTTTTTTGATTCTCTCTCCCGGAACAAGCTTGCGCATCTCTTCAACCGAGGTTTCTGCCATGCCTTATCACCTAACGCAATATGAAAAAACTGCCATACACTAAGTAACATCTCTTAAACAACAATCATCCACCCTTACAATGGGAAAGGCATATTCACCGCCCTTTTATTTCAACCCCGAGGATAATCCTGAAATAGAGAGAAAATAGCTCTGGAATTTATAAACCTATTCCAAGGGAACCTGGCTCCACAGAGTCCAGTCATTTGATGGGGCGTAAGCGCCGAAAGTGTATTGAGGAGGCTCGACCTGCCCGAAATAGCTGTACATCACCCCGGTCCATGTCTGGGGCGCCCGTGGAGCCCCGAAGCCAGCCCCATATATCGGGCTTCCGAGATACCTCCAGGTCTTCATGAGCCCATGGAAATCGCTCAGGTCAGCCGAAGCATCTGCCCCCGGCTCAGTGGTGATGGCTTTGTCATATCCGTATTTTTTAAGAAGCCCCATCACTTCCTTGATAGGTGCATTTCCCTGTCCCGGCGCCAGATGGTCATCCCAATACCCCAGATTATCGACAAGGTGCATATTCCCAATCATCTTGTTCTTCAGAAGATCCTCAAACTGCTGCAGATACCATTTCTTGAACTCAGATTCATTTTCCTCGGGCCCTTTCCCGGGGATTTCGACCCAATACTTCCTCCATAAGTTCATGTGGGCCGTATCGAAAGTAGCTTTGACATGAGTCTCTGCAATCTTTCTCGCCTCCTCCTTGGATATCCCTTCAATCTTGTATGGATTTTTTCCCCGCCTCCCTTCATCCGATGTAGTAGGATAACCCTGCTGCTCCCCATAAAGAATCTGGTCTTCAGTGAGCATCTCAACCATCTTCTCCCGTATTTTTCCTATAACCCATTTCAATTCCTGCGGGTGGCATCCGAACCGGTCAGGAAAGATATTCTCCACAGTCAGGGTTATCGGGTTGCCCGGATCCTTGCTCCTCCTCATCGCATGGATTGCGGCCATCGCATAGAGCTGCGTCGCAACTTTCTCAAACCGCTTGATAGGTGTGATAAGGTGCTGTTTTGTCTCGGCAGTATCCCTTGCCCTCCCTTCCTGGGTATAGCCGGCAAGCCGCTCATACTCCAGTGATGCTTCAAGGTCTCTTATCTGCTTATCGATGACATCGACAGGGTCTTTGGTTTCCGGCGGGATGATGCCCCCGGTGATTCTCGCAAAGTTGTCATCCTGCCGTGCAATCTTCCACCTGTCTTCGACAGGCGTCTTTGCGACAAGGTCAGCATAGAACTCCCTTGCCTTCCTCAGCTTCCCTAAGAACTCAAGATTCTCTTTGATGCGCTGCGTAAACTGCAGGGCATATCCCCGGGAGTAGCCCTCATCAGACTCAAGCGTCGCTCTCAGGTACATTTCCTCAGGATAAACTTTATTGTAAAAAAACTCTTTGTCTTCATACCATTCCTTTCCATATTTGGTTTTGTAGTTCTTCTTGAGCCACTCATTATACTCGATTGCCTCCTCCTGGAAATAATAAAAGTCTTTTTTCTCCACCTTGAACCTTCGCTCTTTGTTGTCATACACCGGAACTCTTCCTTTTACAGGCTCATAGACATTCTCATCTTTGATCTTTCTCCCTTCATAATCTAGATAATCTCCCCCAAACACAAGGTTTCCCTCTTCGTCATATTTTTTCCCTTTTATCCTGACAGGATTGCCATCCTGATCCATGCCATCCTTATCGCTGTCAGCCCTGAGCCAGACGGGATAATTGACTGTTCTGCTCTTGCTTACCTGCTCATATATCCTTGAATCCCTGTCATCGATGAGCTTGAACTGGGCATCGAAGACCTCTCTTGGATGCTGGCGGAACATGTTTCTTTTTGTCCCTTCAAGATCCCAACCTAAGTTTCTCTTCTTTCCGCCAGTCTCGTCATCGATGACCATGTCAGTCATTGGCCTTTCCCATTCTCCGGTATGCACGACCACGCTGCCCCCCCCGGCAGTATCAGCTGCAAAGTCTATCGCTGATTTGATTTCTGAAAGGTCCTGCGTTGCGCTCTCGATGGAGAAATTTCCCCTTTCATCCCTGCCCATCATGCCCATGATATTGTAGGCTGAGTGCGTCGTCAGCTTGACCTCATTGAGCTTTGCGATCTCTCTGATAGCCTGCCGCTGGTCTTCGCCGAACTGCCCCGCAGTCATCGCCCCTCTGCCTCCCTGGTATTTTGCAGGAAACCCTATCTCGATGCTTCCGACACCCATCCTGATTTTTGAATAGATGCCTGCAACATTCTGCGCGCTGATGCCCATCGGCACGCTCATCCCTACATCCCTGACGCTGGGCGGGGTGAAGGGAGGATGCTCTTTTGGGAGCCCTTCTTCATACATTTGGGGATCCATCGCATTCTGGTAAGTCGCCATAGGGCTGTTCCCATACATCCTGTTGTTTGAAAATTGCATAGTCTCACCAGTTCAGCATGCCATGATGCTTTTTGAAATGTTGGTAGATCCCCCATAGGGTTGACTTGACATCCTTTCCGGCTTTGCCTTTGATATGCTCGATCTCTTCAGCTTCATGGTGATTTTTCTTCGGCTTTTTCGGCCGCTTCATCGTGCTGTAGAAGCCGAACATCTCCCCGAACGTCGAGAACATTGTCTTGAGATGGTGCTCATCATGCCCGTCTTTTTCAGCTTTATGCTCTTCTTTCGTCCTCTGCCTGACATTAGAGTCTCCTGCTTCCTCAAGATACCGCATCAGCTCATCGCCTAAGGAATCCAATGCGGCCCGGATGGATTCATCGATAAAGCCCATCAGGTAGATATCTTCCTGCTTCCTCATCTCCTTGTAAAGCTCTATCTCTTTGTCTGTCCATGCATAGCACCTCAAAGTTATCTCGACCCTGCCGACATGCAGTGGCCCTTTCTGGTATCCTTCCTGGACATAGCTCATCTCTGGCCTTGTCCTGAAATAGAAATGGGGCAGGATGACCTGATACACTGTCACTTCTTTTCCTCCGGTGTGCACCTTTTCCTTCAGGGGCTTTTTTGCCATGATCTCGACCTCAATCATCGACGTCTCAAAAGCGGAGATGAGGTCCGGGCTCTCAAGCTTGTCCTGGTCCATCGACAATCTCAGCACATTCTTCAGGTAGGGCTTGACCCAGTTCATATACATCCTGATGATTTCAAAATGCTGGCGTAAAAATTTCAGCGTAAAGATTCTCCTGTTCTTGAGCTCATCAAACGTCGCTTCCTTCCACGCAAGATAGCTCCTCAGCTTCCTCTTCAGCACTTCCCTGACTTTCCTGTTGAAATCCCCCCGCTCAGCATCGACGGTAACGTCAACATCCTCCTGCTTTTTTGGATGGGTCGCAAAAAAAAGGTCTGGCAGCGTCGTAAATTGCACCTCTCTTGCCATCCCATAGACGCTTGCCGGGTTCTTGGCGCCTTGCTCAACCAGGTCCACCCATATTCCTTTGAGCGTGATCTCAGCAGATTCAGCGCTCCTTGATTGGGTATAGCTGTCAAAATAGTAGCCCATCCTCTCGTCCAGTATCCTCATCTCCCGGACCAGCTGGAAAAGCTCCCTGACCATCTTCCCTATGGTTGCCAGGTATTGGCTTATCCTGTCCTGCTGAATGCCCAGGCGCTGCTGCGACGCCCCAAAGAATGCCGAATGCTCTGACGCAGAAAAGATATCAGTGATTTTATCGATAGAGGCGAAGGAATGGAACCACCGGAGGTAGTTAAGCATCCAGAAATAAGGCTCTTCGATGGACAGGTTGTATCCTTCCACATGGATTCGGTATTTGGCAAGAGGCTTAGGATACGTAGTCTGTATCGGCTCACCTTCCCTCACCTCATCGAAATCCTCTCCGCCATCACCTATCTGATTCCGATAGAACGCCAGATCTTTCAAACTCGCACCCCTTCATGGATTTTTTGAAACAATACGAAACATAACCATTCAACCAGCCTATTACCCGTCACTCATATCAATTTAATTTCAGCCAGGCATTTAACCATTCTACCCGCCAATTTGCCTTTCTGCTTTCTATGAACCTTTCTGCCCGCCAATATACACTTATAAAATCATTGTATAAAAACATTGTGATTTCACCGGCTTAAGCGCGCAATAAATAAAACTGCTCCATTAATCCGCACCACTAATCATTTTGGAAATTGTCAAAAACACCCCGCCCTCGACTCGCCGGTGCTTTTGAATTTCTCCAAAGTGATATTTGTCCATAACACATTAAATGTTGTTCATTACACATTAAATGTTGTCCATAACACATTAAACGTTGTTCATTACACATTAAATGTTGTTCATTACACATTAAATGTTGTTCATTACACATTTAATGTTATTTATTACATATTTAATGTTATTTATTACATATTTCAGAATATAAGAACTTCATTTATCGTTATAAGTTACATATTACTATTACAAATAACATAAACTTTAAATACTCCTGATGAGAGGGTGTAAAAAAGATGGTTGAACCGAAGGAGCTGAGCCATTACTACTTGTTTTCCTATTCATTAGCCTCTTTGCAGCAGAAGGCAAAGGTGAAAGTGATAAGGCATCTGCTAGGATACAAAAACAAAAAGGGAAAGCTCTACGAGCATAAGGGCATTGTGCAGGAGCATGATGCAGTGAAGATTGCCCAAAACGTCCTCCTTGTGCCGGCTGAGCAGGGAGTTTATTTCTCACAGTTCTTTGCCCAGAACAAGATTCCCTATGAGCTGAAAGAGGTATGGATGAAGCGATGAGAAAAAAAGCTGATAAAAGTCGAGGACCAAGGAAGGGGTTTGTTGATTTTCTTAGTCCCTACTTTAGTAAGGGAGCCATGCACCAGCCTATACTCGGGAAGGGATATGTTGATCTTATTAGGTTTTGCCCAGCAGAAAAATTCCTAGCCGCCTTCCTCTCCGCCCTTATTGTCATGTTGCCTGTCGCCTCGATGAGCGTGTTTGCAGACACCGATGGCGGCATCATCAACCCTTTGGTTTCAGACTCAAAAAGGGTTCCTGGCTTCGTCAGGGGAAGCTTAGTTCCGGGCGGAGGAACAACATTTGACCTCAGGGCAACAGTGAAGATCCCAAATGACGCTGATCTGGGATGCCCAAACTGCCAGCAGTTCAGAATAACACGTCCTGGCGCACCTGCTCCAGAGGGGTTCCAGTCATGCACAAGAGTTGGAGCAACTGATTACTTTGACTGCCTTCACATCCTTTCAACGTTAGAAGTGGGCAGCAACAAGGTCTTTTCCATTGCCGCGGAGCTTTTGACAGATGCAGGCGCTGTTTTTGACACTGCCTCCTTCAATGGCATTATTGATGAAGAAGCCCCTGTAATTAACTCCCTTTCTGCCTCCCCTCAATTGATTAGCACTGATGACCTCCAATTCACCCTTAGTGTTAAAGACACTGCAAACGCTGAGACTATCTCCTGTTCAGGCATGAAGTATGCCCTGTTCACCTACGGCGCAACTTTCAGCCGGACAGTTGATATGGTAAGTAACAATTGTGAGGTTGATACTGTCATTTCCATTAACGCCAAAGACATTATACCCCTGCCCCCGGATCCATTGAGCGAAGATGAAGGCGACATTCCCATAAAGGTGAAGGTTTTTGACAGGCTTGATCAGGCTTCTGCAGAGGCAACAGCAACATTTGAGCTGGACAGGGTGATTCCCGACATCAAGCCAGGCACCTTCAGGCTGCTCGACAGCAGGGGAAGGGACATCTCCTATGCATCATCATCCCAGATTCCTGCCACTGCAATCATCGAAATTTCCGATAAGAATATTGACCTGGGCAGCATAAAGGCAAACTTTATGTCATTGAAAGATGCCAATGGCGCCCCCGCCGCAACAGGATGCACCCTTGCTCAGGGCACTGCAATTTGCAGATGGGAAGGCCTTGCAGTAGAGATACCCCAATCAATTGATCCTGCAGCTCAGATTAAAGACTTTGTAATTCAGATAAATGCATCTGACTTTGTTCTGAACAACGCCACATTTGACCTCACATATCACATTGAGCTTGACAATACCCCGCCGGGTGTAGCTGAAGTGAAGACCGGATACAAATCTCAGGATGTCAATTATCTTGGAAAGAAATTCAACAATATAACTGTTGTTCTTGCAGAAACTGGCTCAGGCTTCGCATCGAAAGACATTTTCCTGGACTTGACAAGCATCAACGGAACACCGCATGCTGCCCCGAATTGGTGCGAAAAGGCCGGGAGCTTCTGGGAATGCGTCTGGAATGACACACAGGTGACTGCCATAGACGGCGTTCAGCAGATAAGCATTGAGCCCGATTCAGCAGATGATGTCGGCAACCTCATCACCGGAGAGCTGTCCCACAGTATTATAGTTGATAAGACGGATCCAGTTATAGGCGCAGCCAGCTATGCGCCGACAGCGCCAGTATCAGGCGACACGATTGCCTTTTCTTTCACCGCCCAAGATAATGCGCTTCAGCTTATTGCATTGCTGCAGCCGCTCCCCCTCATTCCAGTTCCTGAGCTGAAGGCTTACGCTGAGACATCATCCATAAGCACAAGGGAGGGCTTTCAGGGAGCATGTACAGGCGCCTATGATTGCACCGTGAACGCCAACGAACTTTTCTCAGCTTACACTGAAGCAGTCATCAACCTGACCGCAAAAGACCCGGCAGGCAACACTGCAAAGAAGGAAGTCCCAATTATAATATATCGCGGCGATCCCTCAGGCACGCCAAATTTCTTTACTATCGGAAGGATTGAGCCAGTCCCCCCCTCGATAGACAAAAAAGTTGCTTCCCTCACCCCTCTGCAGCTTTATTTTTACACCCAATTGAACAAAGTCGGAAGCCAGGCCCAGAACGATGGTGTCATCGTCCACAACACCCTTGACTGCCGGGAGTCTGCCGGCCTCATCAATGGCGACACAGCAACCGACCCTGCCCTTCTGCTGCAGCTCGGGCAGAGGCTGCCTTACTACCTGATGAACGAAGATTCCCTTGAGCCTATCATTGCCATTGAGTCTTCAAACCAGATTGGCACAATGGAAAGCCCCCTGAAGTTCAAGTGCAAGATGATCCTGCAGGTCAGGGATGCGACAACAGTCTATGCAAATCCCGAGATAGAGGAAGTTACCGTCAATGTCAGGCTGCACGGCAACGGCCTTGGCGACCTGCAGGACAACATCAACCAAAAGCTCGAAGACATCAATAAAGATATCACAGATACAGAAAAAGACATCAGCAGCCTGGAGAAATGGGTCAACATCTTCGGCATCTACTGCAACATCGCCCAGACCATCGGAACATTAAGCAGTGCACTGCAGTTGCTGAAGAGCGCATTATGGCCGCCGTTGACGGTAGTTTATAGTGCCTGCTTGGCTTGCGCAATATGCCATTGTGCCGGAGCAATAAAAGCTTTATGGACAGGCATTTGCTCAATAACAGGCAAAATAAACTGGCTTGCAGATTCCTTTTTCTGGCCGACAGGCTTTGCCGAACCCTTCCAGATAGTCGGCTGGATACTGAAAATCAGCTGCATGATATTCTATTATTGCGCACTTGCCGACTGGAAGACAATTGCATCTTTAGTCTATTCGGTTGTCCAGGACACGAGGACGACGGTGGCGAAGTTTTCTGGAGATATTCCTATAGGCACAAAAACACAAGAAGAAAGCACAACCAAAGATTGAATAAAGCAAAAAGGGACTTACTTAGAGAAGACAAGTGGAGGATGGGAAAAAGTTGAAGTTAAGTACGGTAATGACCAATATGGAAGTCATACAGAGACTGGAAGAGATGTAACACCTCTCTCCGACACCGACATTCATTTGATGACGACCGATGGGGAGTTAGTTCCTTCTACTGGCACCATAGAGGAGGCATCTGACAAAACAAAACTACTCCGCCAGGGAACGACGGTAACCAAAAGTGGCGATATGACTTTTAATCAGGCATTAGATCAAGGATTATCTGCAACCCAAAGAACACCTAAAGCACCTGCTGCTAAAACAGGTATCATCGCTAGAGGATTAACCGGCATTAAAAAATTTAATTCAGCTCTTGGTGGCGGTCCCGACTCAACGCTTTACAGAGATGACAATTACCTTTGGAGCCAGGCATCAAAACCGACTGAAGGAGCAGGTTATCTGACAAGCGGAGCCCCATCATTCAATCCTTACATCAGCAAGCACTACGCCCAAAAGACGTTATGCCTTCCTGCCATTATCTTCAACAAGAAGAAGGAAAAGCAGGTCAAATGCCTTTATCGGAACTGCATCCAGAACCATCTGATGAGAGGAGAGCCGACAACCATCTGTGACTTTGCAAATAAGGAAAGAAACTGCCTTTATGTGGAAAGCGCCTACTATCTAAAATATCATTATCGGGGCTGGGCAGATAACATGATAAAAGGGATTATCCAATTTGCAGTGATGCTTATCCCAGGATTAATACATAAAAAATTATGCTTCACCTATTATGCGACAGCAGGGCAGGACTTTTGCTCTAATCCTCCTCCATTTGGTTGGCGCCCCGTCCTCTGCGGCATTGCTTCCGGTTATTTCTTTTTCCAGGAAATCAGCGCAGTCTTCGGCTCAAAGTTCGGCTTCGGCGGAAGCGACAGCCAGAAACTCACCGGCCCGGACTTCTGCTCGGGAGAGGAGGATGGGCTTGGATGATAACGATGGAAAATAATCGAATGGAATTCAAAGAAAGCGAGACGGTTGAGCTAAAAGCTTCAACTGGAGAATTAAAGGAGGCCATTGTTTCTATTGCTGCGATGATCAATAAAAAAAGCACTGCCAAAATTTATTTTGGAATCAAAAACGATGGAACGGTAGTTGGACAGCCGTGCTCAGAGGCTACCTTAAGGGAGATTGGAAAGGCTATAGCTGACCACATCGAACCAAAGCTTTTTCCAACGATTCAGAAAATAGCCATAGCAGAGAAAGACTGCATCCAGGTAGAATGCTTAGGGAATGAAACACCCTACTTTGCTTATGGAAGGGCTTACCTGAGAGTTGGAGAGGAGAACAGGCAATTATCTGCAAAAGAGCTGGAAAACTTTTTTGTCAAAAAAAACCAGGGAAAGCTTGAATGGGACAGGCAGCCATGCAGAAATGCGGCTGTCAAGGACCTCGACCGCAGGGCAATCCAGCAGTTTATAGGCCTTGCCACCAGGTCAGGGAGGCTTCCTGCAGGAAAAGAAACTCCCCTCATGTCATTGAAAAAGCTCGGGCTAATCGTGGAAAAGAGCCTTACCAATGCTTGTGTTCTCCTCTTTGGAAAAAACCCGCAGCAGTTCTTCCCGCAGGCTATGGTAAAATGCGGGAGGTTTAGGGGCAGAGAAAAAAATGAATTCTTTGACATCAGGGATTTTGATGGTAATCTTTTTCGCCAACTGGAGCAAACGATCAGTTTCCTCAAGGAGCATATGAGGGTCCGGGCAGCCATAAAAGGTATCCTTAGGGAAGAGGAATGGGAAATTCCCCTTGAAGCCATTCGAGAGATTATTCTTAATGCCCTCATCCACCGAGACTACAAAGAGCAAAGTTTCCTGTATGTAAAGGTGTATGACGACCAGATACTGTGCACCAATCCGGGGACACTTCCGGAAGGGCTCACCATACATGACCTTTTAAGAGAGCATGAGTCAAAGCTTCGCAATCCTCTTCTGGCAAGGGCATTCTACCTTGCGGGGTTTATCGACGCTTGGGGAAGGGGAATTCTTAATGTTATGTCCGATTGCAAGCGAAAAAAATTGCCATTTCCCACATTTTCGGAACCGAGCGGATTCTTCCAGGTAGCCTTTAAGAGGACTGAGATGGGGGAAAAGACTAGGGAAAAGACTAGGGAAAAGACTAGGGAAAAGATACTCCGGCTTATGAAGGAAAATCCGTATGTCACAACAGCAGAACTCGCCAAGAGCCTTACAATATCTGGCAAGGGGATAGAGTGGCATATTCACAGATTAAAGAAAGAAGGGGTTATAATTAGAGAAGGTGGGAGGAAGGAGGGAAGATGGAGAATAAAAAAGCTTATCACAACATAACCCTTGTGCTCAAATCGCTATTGTTGCGGCAGGGAAGGCAGGATCTCACCGGCCCGGACTTCTGCTCGGGAGAGGAGGATGGGCTGGGATAAGGATATCGATGAAAAAGTTTAGTTTCAAGGCAGATTGCAGGAAGCAGGCGGATGCAGAGCTGTGAACATGGGAAGATTTTTATATACTGAGGGTATATAGTCATATACTTAGAGTATTCAAAAGAAAAATGGTCAGCCTCACAACAAACGAAGCGAGAGTAGTGAATTTCCTCACAAGGCACACGCAGGAGCGAAATAGCATCAATGCTCTTGGAAAAAGGCTTCATTTAAGCCCAATGGGGATTCATAAGATATTGAAAAAGCTAGAGCGCCAAAGGGTTGTAATGCCGGAAAACATCGGCAACTCAGCGTTTTATCATATAAATTTTTCAGAAGAGATTGCAGAAAAATATGCTGAACTGGCTTTACTCGAGAAAAGCCTTAATCCCTATGCTGCAGCCCAGGCCAATGACCTGAAGCCGCTCCAGCCAAAAGTTTCTGCGTGCATGCTCTTTGGCTCAATTCTCACCAGGGGAAAAGAAGCAGGAGACATTGACATTTTGGTAGTAATCAACAAAGAGCAGTATAAAGAGGTGAAAATGCTGCTCAACAAAGTCCAGGAGATCAAACCCAAAAGGCTCCATGAGATGGTACAAACTAAGGAAGACCTGATTGGGAATATTAAAAAAAATGATCCCCCCATTCTTGCAATAATCCAGCAGGGAGCGGTGTTGTGGGGAGCTCAGACTATTGTGGAGGCAATTAAGCATGGGTCATCTTGAAAATAAGCTGGATTGGTGCCTCAAAAAGGCAGAAAAGGAAGGAGATAAGCATCGAGGCCTGAAAAATGTCCCCCCAAGCAGAGAAAAAGCTGGAGAGCATATCCAAAAGGCAGAGCACAATCTCAAAGCAATTGAATATTTTGCAGCCGGCGGGTTCTCTGATTGGGCTATCAGCGCTGCCTTCTATTCTTTGTATCATTGCCTGTTGGCGGTGCTTGCAAAATTTGGCTATGAGAGCAGAAACCAGGAATGCACATTCGCCGCAATAGAGCACCTTATTGCGGAGAAATCCCTGCTCCTGAGCCTGAATGAAGTAAAAGAAATCGCTCATTTCTCGCAGCAAAGTGAGGCTGGGGAGAAGATAATTTCACTTCGGGAAAAATTCCAGTATGGAACACGCACTGAGGTTCAAAATACAGTGATTGATGAGCTCAAAAGAAAGGCGATGGAGTTCCTTGAAAAGGTAAAAGAGATTATGGGGGGCATATGAAGGTTTTAAAATATTGTGCTGGAGGGATTGCAGAGTGTCCTTCCTCAGCATCCAGAACTTTCAAAAAAACAGAAAACTCAAATGAAAGGCTTCTGCCCGGGCAATGAGGATGGGCTGAACTGACATGGCAAGACGAACTCCAAAAAAAACGCAGGCGCTCATTGCAATAGCCCTCTCGCTGATTTTGGCCCCTATGATTTCCTACAGCCGCCCAGACACTTCAGATTTTGACCCGCGTGTAGATTCATGGGCAGCCGTAGAAGACTGGGAGGTCCTTTTCTGCAAGCAGTGGGGCGGCCACAAGGAAGAATTGACAACACCTGGAGCCCGTGCATCTTTCCCCATCGCATTATCCCAGATGACTCTCACCTTGCAGGCGGAAGTAGAGGTAACAACTGTTACCGGCGTTCCAGGAACAGGCTCAACAGCCGGAGCCAGCACCCTGATGGGCGGAGCAGATAGCCCAGTCATTCCGATAGGTGCCCCTTCTCCTTCTGGCGAAACCAGCCCAGCTTCAACTGGCGGAAGCACGAATGGCGCTTCAACAGGTAGCAACCCCGCTTCAACAAGCGGCAGCGCAAATGGAGCCGAACCACCTGCAGGAACGCTGCCCCCAGTAACACCACCTTCAGTAACACCAGAAGCAGCGGCACCAACCGGCGCAGCAGTCAGCCTCCCTAAAAAGCCCATCTCTCAAAAAACCGCCCAACCTGTGCCGGAATCATACTTTCCATCTTCATCCTTCCCCTCTTCATCCTCCCCCATACCCATAACCGGAGCAGCAGTCGCCACAGCAGCTCAACCCGCAACAACCAACAAGCTCTACAAGGTAAGCTGGTATATTGAGCCCATAGCAGGTTCAGTTGATTTTGAAGTCTTCCTCATAGGAGATGGCGAACTCTCCCTCACCGAGGGTGTCAAGACTGCCACCAACACACGTGCCGAATTTGGCTACCACGCACAATACCATAATCAGGATTTCACCAGTGCAAGGATAAAGTTCGGCAATGATTTTTTAGAAGTCCCGATTGTTGGTTTAGGTTTAATTTAGAAGTCACAACTGTTGAATAAGCCACACCAGCAAATCTTGAAAAAACCACTTTACCATGAGCCAAAAAACCATTCAAAACATAAGGAGATGGGTAAGCGCCCCCCTCAGGGGAATATTGCGCTGGAGCTTCATCTCGAGCTTCAGGCAGCTGAGGCTCAGCTCTCTTTTGATTCCCCTCCTGGACTTTGCCAAGGCCCTGGGCATCGTGCTGATATATTTCATCATCTCATCCAACCTTAACAGTAATCTCACCGGCATCGGCCTTTCAGAAGAGCTTAAGCAGAACATCGCAAAGAACATCGGGAATTATGATTACGCCCCAGCAATAAAGGAAAAAATCGGTGACGCGCAGAAATTCCAGTCTGGCTTTCAGGTTGTTCTTGCAAAGCTCATCATCAACTTAGCTCTTGGCATCATCGCCGCAGCATTGGTTATAGCTCTCGCCAATTTCTTTATCTGGAAGATTGTAACTAAAAAAAGGTTGAGATTAAGATTCATCCTGAAATATTTTGCACTGCTCCTCATCTGGAACATCCCCTGGATACTGCTATTCCTTGCGATAGCTTACAAATTCAAGCCAGCCCTGATAGCCTATGCGGTCCCTATCGAAGCTTTCACCTTCATCTACTTCAGCTTTCTGCTCTACCCCCTCTTTGCAGGAGAAGAAAGAGTTTTCAGGGCAATTTACCGGGCGTTCACGCTTGGCGCCATGAAGTTCCACCGCATCATTGGAAACGTCTTTATGGTGTACATCCTCTACATACTCATCTTTGCCCTTTTCCTCAGGCCGCTCATCTTTTCCCTTTTCTACATTTATTTTATCATGCTCATAGCCATTGCGATCATTGCCTGGCTGAGGTATTTCATGCTTGAAGTGGTGAACCATGCGCAGCAATAAAAAAGGCCAGATTGCCCTCTTTATCATCGTTGGCCTCCTCATCCTCCTCGGCACAGCCTTTTTCATATCCTACGCTGCATTAAAGCGCCAGGAGATTGCCCCATCGATAACCCAGACTGCAACAGCCAGCACCCCAGCATGGGCTGCTCCTGTCAATGAGTTTGTTGAATCCTGCATGAAAGAGATTGCCATCAGGGGCTTCAAAAAGCTCGGCGAGCATGGCGGCTATATTGACCTTGCAGATGCGGGCATTGTCAATAAGGTATTTGACCTCAACCCAGCTCCAACAGAATCAGACGTCGTCTATCCATCTTCATCACAGGCAGCTCCCATTCCTTATTGGTTCTATATGAAAAGCCCAAACACCTGCACCGGATGCCAGGTAAGCACGAACAAGCCTTCGCAGTCCGACATGCAGGCCCAGATAAGCAATTACATGAACGATGAGCTTCCCCCCTGCCTCAATAATCTCCAGAAATTCCGTGATCAGGGTTACTCTATTGATTTTGGAGAGCTTTCAACAACAACCTCAATTGATGATATTGGCGTTACCGTTTCCGTCGATTATCCTATTACTGTCTCCAGGGCAGGCCAGTCTGCTGCTCTTCCTTCCTTTACTATCAACCTTGACCTGAACCTCAACGATATTTTCCAGTTGGCCTCTTTTATTCTCCTCCAACAGGTTAATGAGATGTTTCTGGAAGACACAACACTTTCTCTCATCGGCCTGAAAGCTGGCCTTCCGGACTTGGCAAGGGTTCCCCCCCTTTACCACGCCGACAGCAAGCCATTTTATGTAACCTGGTCAATGCCGATGGTGGAGCAGAAAGTAAAAAATGACATTCTCGCAAGCTACATCCCGCTGATTCAGATTGCAAACACAAGGGGGGCAAAAAAGCTGGTTGGCTCAGGCCCTCTCGAGCAGGGATTGTATGATTCCTTGTTCCTTGAGCCTTTCATAGGCGAATTCCCCGACCTTAAGGTGAATTTTGAATTCAATCCCATGAAACAGGTTTATTTTTCCATTACCCCGAATGAAAATGGCCTCTTAAAGCCATCAGTCTCGTCCACAAGCCCTCCGGTCAACATCATTCCCGACCAGGCCAACAATGTCTATGAATTTTTCTATGATATGTCTTTCCCAGTCATCGTCACGATACGTGATAACCGCTCACTGACACAGAATGGCGAGACAGGCTACACTTTCAGGTTTGCCATCGAGGCAAATATCCGTGACAACAAAAATCTTCTCGATTGGTTTCGGGGCAGGGGCACCATTGGCCAGCTTGACCTCAGCAATGTCCAGACAGTTACCAGTTTCCCTCAGAACGTTCCTGGAGCCTGCAACAAGCGCCCTGATGATAAATATGTCTGTGAGCTTGACGGAAGCCCAAACGACGGAAGGGTGTTTAACCAGGAGATGCTGTGCCAGCAGGACTGCCACATGAACATTTTCCCCCCTGCAGATTATACGGAGGTTCCCTCGCTGGAATGCGCCTCCTCCCAAAAGATTTCGGGCGAGCATACTATCAAGCTTAAGGACAAGAAGCTTAACACGCCAATTGAAGGCGCAAGGGTTAGTTATTCCTGCGGGAATTCGAGAAGGTGTTTCCTTGGCATGACAGATGGAAACGGCCTGTTCGATGGAAGATCCCAAATATGCATAGGCG
>JACPBU010000036.1 GCA_016180165.1 Candidatus Woesearchaeota archaeon
TTCGGATGGCATTTCAGGATAGCAACTTTTTCCTCGAAGTTTGGCCTGGCTGCAAAGTTTTCCTTTGCATCCGGCCTATTAGTTTTTTTTGCATATTCTTTTGCGGCAAACGCAACCTTATGGGTTTTAAAATCAACTCTTGCGATGATAGAATCATTTACTGCCCTAAAGGCATCCCTTCTTGAGGTGTGGAGCTTTCTTGTCTTGCATGCCGGCAAAATCGCTGCTGTTGTGTCTTCTGAGGTCTCATGCATGCAGATTGCCACACCGGCAAAATCTGTCTTAGTGATGAAGTTTGCTGCGCAGATCAGGTTCATCGCAGCGTCATTCGAGCCTCGGTCTGAGCTCCGCTGGGCTCCGACGAGAATGATAGGTATGGGAAGGTTTTCAAGGGCAAATGCAAGGGCAGCTGAGGTATATGCCAGCGTATCAGTTCCGTGTGTTAGAATAATTCCATCGGCGCCTGCCTTGATCTCATCTTCAATCGCTTTGATCATCAGCTTGTAGTGCCCGAATCTCATATCTTCAGAAAACATTTTTGAAACAAGCCGGCTTTTGATGTTTGCAATCCTGAAAAGCTCAGGGTAATTGGCCAATAGCTCTTCAGGCTCGAATCTCGCAATCACTCCTCCGGTCTCGTAATCAACCTTTGAAGCGATTGTCCCTCCGGTGTGGAGGATGGAGATTGTCGGGAACCCGGGCTTGAACTTAGGCTTCTCCCTCACCGGCTCTTTTGCCTTATGCTCCGTAAGAACCTCAATCCTCTGCACTTTGCTCTTTTCAATGCCGACATTGTAGCCGCTTTTCAGCTTGATGACCAAAGAATCTGTCTCTTCGTTGGGGATCAAAGCCCCTTCAATGGCTCTGTCTTTTAATATGGCTTTAACTTTGTCTCCGGGATTTGGCATCGCTCACACCTCAATGGTAATTCGGTTCTTCCCCTCAGGATGTATAGTGATTGGTGTTTCTTTTTTTAAACCCATCGCTTTTGCCATTTCCTTGGGTATCCTGACGATAAGCGAATTTCCGGAATAGCCTATCTTGCTTTGCTTGGCCCTCCCAAAAAGCCCTTTCTCCTTCTCGAGCTCTTCGATTTTTTTAGCAGTCCCTTCGCTGAACCACTGCTCTCCGCATGAAGTGCAGACTTCTGCAGGAAAGGTGCCGAGCGCTGCGCCATACACCTCATAGGGAACATCCTTTTTTACAAGCTTACCCTTTTCACAAATTTGGCAGATTCTCATTTTGGCAGATTCTCATTTTGGCAGGTTCTTCACTCATCCTTCTTTACCATTACCGTTATAACGGAGTATTCCTCTCTATTCTTCCGATAAATAATCCTGACGTAAGTAAAATCAGCGACGATCTTTGTGCCCTGGAGGAATTTTGCCCCCCCCTGGATCGCTGTTTTTATGAGCTCAATACTGATGCCACGCTCTCTCGCCTGCTCTTTGGCATGCCTGCTGAGTGCCAGTATCATCATATTTCACTTACTTTAACTTACATGTATGTTAAGGTATATAAAGGTTGTGGAAACCATCCAAAAAGAAAAATTGTATTTGTTTAGCACCTTCGAAATCCTAGACGATGCACCGCAGGCGCTGCGTCCCCGCAGGGGTCGTCCCCCCGCAACGCGCTCGCTGTCGATAGGTTAAGGGATTTCGACTTTAGGTTGCTAAACAAATACGAAAAATTCAAAAAAAATCCGACCACCCCCTGTCAAAGACCGGATGGAATGGTTGCATTCAAGCCTAACAGAAAGCCCTAATATTTAAACGTTCTTAAAAAAAGCGGCAGTTAAAATAAATGTTTCACAAACCCCAGCAGCCTCGGCTCTGCCAATAGCAGCTTAAATGCAAAAGCTGATGGATACTCCCTGTCTGAATCTGCTATGACTCTTCTTGGGTTTTCCCTGCTCATCAGGGCAATAAGCCGGTTGTAATCTTCATCAGAGAATCTATCGAGCATTTTCCTTATCTTCAGGTGCAGCCAGAGGTTATTTCCTATCTCCTTTCTCAAAAGCTTATCGTAGCTTTTTCCGGTTTTTAATGATTCAACAAGGGCCTTCGCCGCTTTCATCCCGGGTATTATGCCGCCGCCAGTCGTCGCTTTGACATGGCCTCCTGCATCACCGACAAGAAAGATACCATCCTTTTGGCAGACAGCATGCGGGTAGTGCATCGGTATCAATCCGCCACGGTAGCTGGAAATTCTTTTCCTGAAGCTATCCCCAAATCTTTTTTTCATGAAACGCTCAAAATGGAAAGATGGCCTTTCGCTGGCTGCCAGCCCAGCAATCGCGCTTTCTTCCGATTCGGGAACGACCCAGGCAAAAAAGCCTTTGCAATAATCGTTATTGAGATAGACCTCATACATCTCCCTGTCAAATTTTCCCCTGATGACGGCCTGTGCGCCGATCCATGGCTGGCGCTTGATCTTGGGATTCAGCAGCGGGAAAACTTTTGAGTTTGGGCCGTCGGCAGACACAAGGGATTCATAGCTGAGCGCCTTCCTGCCGCCTTTCCCCTCAATTATTGCTTCTTTTTTTGCCGGGTCAATGGACGCCAGCTTCTGCCCCATAAGAACCTTGGCGCCAGCATCCCTTGCCAGCCCGGTGAAATACTCGTCAAGGGCAATCCTATCGACGACAATATCGCTGCAGGGGAGGATTGCAAAAGAATTATTAGGGGCCACGACCTTAACTTTGCCAAGCCTGTTGAGGAGTATCCCTTCCCTGAGTTTTACCATGCCAAGAAAAGAAGAGGTCAAGATTCCCGTGCAGTGGCAGGGGATGCCAATCTTTTCATGGTCTTCATAAAGCGCTACCTCATGCCCCTCCTTTGCCAGCAGGTAGCCTGCATAGGCGCCAATCGTGCCTGAGCCGATAATCTTGATGTTCATATTACCTAACCATAGAACAAAAGAAAGTTTATAAGGGTTGTTGTGCATTAATTGAAAGAATACGCGGAGTTTACAGGGAAATAGTTTTCCAACCTTTGACCTATCCTGTGCTGAGAGGCTCCAAAAATATGTTCCTTGGGGTGGGGAGGGCTGTTCCTCTTTAATGGGAAACTGCTGGAAGGCAAATATCTGCTGAAAGGCAAAGCATGAGCATGGCTATCGGTGCTACCCCTGAGATTGCCATACTGCTCTGAGAAATGAGATTTGCTAAACTCTTCAAAAATCCAGAAATCATCGAAAGCGAAGCTCTCCTTTCCTAAAGTGATAAGGTCGCCTAAAGATAAGACGTGGGCTGGACCGGCATCGTGGGTAAACCTTGTCGGCCTTACTTTGCCCCATTCTTTCCCATCAGTGATATGAATAACGTAGATGTAGGTTTTTGTCCTTTCTCCGTTGACATCAACATCTTTTACCTTGTAAACGCTTGGATCCTTGTTGAGGTGGCTGATGAGGACTTTTTGGGCCTCTTTGCTTTCAACTTCCTCCCCAATTTCCCTGACTAAGGTATCCAGGGGGTTCTCCAGCACGCCGTTGAC